>CAYGRJ010000058.1:0-6436 GCA_964352285.1 uncultured Candidatus Peribacteria bacterium | reverse complement strand
CTTCAAAATCCGGCCATTCATTTCATAGGCATGCGAATACACCTCAAGAATCTCTCCCTGTGGACCTTCTTCAGACATCATCGCCTGGTGTTTTTCAGGATCAATCTGTTCACCAATCTTTACCTCAACCTTCACCACTCCTTGAGACTCCATCAACTTCTGAAACTGCTGGTAAATCAACTCAAATCCTTTTTTCCACTCTTCATCGAGCCCCTCTGGTTCATGAGCAAGAAGCCGTTCGTAATTTTCATAAATATCAATCACCTGCATCATCACCTTTTGCGAAGCAAAAGCAGCAAACTGGGTTTTTTCTTCTTCCAAACGTCGTTTAGAATTCTGAAAATCAGCCACAACCCGCTTCATCTGGGCTTCAGCTTCTATCTTCTCAGCCTTCAGTTTCTCAATCTCTTCTTGATAGGTGTTGTGTACGGATCCTTCTTCCTTCGCCTGAGCATCAGCAATTTTTTGCTTGAGTTCATCCATATCGCCAGCTTCCACAGGAACCTGTTCTTGATCCTTTTCTTCCTCTTGTCCATCATCTTGATGAGTATCGTCAGTCATAATTCAGCATTAATAAGCCACGGAAGTATAACAGTATTTCATTCTAAGGAGCAAACAAAGCAGACAACAAGAATTCACTTAAACATAACACTCCTGGTAATCACAAAAAACAGAAACATCAGGTCTCTTCTCACAAAAAGATTGAATTTCAGATAAAGAAACAGGTGCTCCAGTTAGGTTAATGTACTGGAGGTTCGAAAGACCTAATAATGGTTCGAGACTCGTAATATTCGAATTGAAAAGGTAAATTCTCTCAAGGTGTTTCAATAAAGAAAGAGCATCTTCATTGATAAGGTTTTTACAGTTACGAAGATCAAGCTGTCTCAGAAAAAGATCTCGAAGTAGAGAGATATCTCGAAAGCTAGTATTCGCCAGACTAAGAATTTGAACACTCGTGAGCAATGAAATTTCTCCCCAATCCACAGCAGGTGTAGATGCCAAGTCCAAACTCTGAAGAGGAAGATCAGCTAACAATGAAAACTTTGTAAATGATGTATCTGAAACATCAAGACCTTTAAGCTTTGTAAAAGCTGACATAGAACTCCAGTCTTTTATGTTTTTACAACCAGAAACATTTAAATACTCTAAATGAGGATGAGGCACAACACTAAGATCATCAAAATCACTTTCTCTAAAAGAAAACGAAGACTTCGATACATCCAATTCTCTCAATGAGACAGCTTGAGAAAGTCTCTTATAATCAGCTAGGCTACATTGAGTGTCAGAAAGGGACAAACAGCAAATAGCAGATAAAAACAAATCAGGTAATTCCCTAAATTCCTTTGTAGACAACCTGACAAGTTTATAAGAAAAAATACGAACTGCAACTCTCCTTAACCAGCCTGTAATATTTTGAATCCTAAGCTGTTCAGCTAATTCATACAAAGGATTATACTCTTGTCTTGATTTAACTAATCGCTCTCTAATATGTCCTTGATTATCTATAATATTGTTTACAAGACAACAGTATACAATATTAATAAAAAATAGTCACCTACCCCTCCAACAACTCCCTGGCCTGCTCCAAAGCTGTCCTATTATAACTGTATCGCATCCTCATAGGTCCCAAAATCCCCAAAGAACCAACCTTATCTCCTATCTGATACTTCGTCACCAGCATGCTGCAACTCTGAAACTGCTCGATTAAGTTTTCTTCTCCTATATACACTCGTACGCTCTCATCAACCTCTACAGTATCGAGTAGGGTTATAAATTCACGCTCCAAGACCTCCACCACACGAGTAGCCACCTGCGGATTGGCGACAAATTCAGGCTGTTTGAGCACATTCGAGAGTCCCAAAAAGATCGTTCGGTTATTATCAGGAAGCGTCGCAAAAGCCATATTATCGACCACCTTCGAAAGAATATCCACAGCACGGTAAGCCTGCTGCCTCTCGTACTGAGTCTGATAAATATCCAACTCTTCGGCAAAAGCCTGCTTCGCGAGCTTATCTTCTTGTTTTTGATCTTTTAGGCTTTCGACAAAGTATCGATACCCCTTCGCCGTAGGAATTCTTCCAGCAGAAGTATGAGGCTGAACAATCAACCCCTGCTCTTCGAGCTTTGCCATTTCGTTTCGAACCGTTGCAGGAGACACATCAAACTTGTACTCCGTCACAATCGTCCGCGAACCCACCGGCACAGCCGTCTGGATAAAATTATCGATAATGGCAAGCAGCAAGCGCTGCTGACGATCCTTCATGCAGCAATCTTAGAGGAATAATTCTGATATTGACTGACTGTGCTCCACCTTATCAACCATATCCAAGCAATCATCAACCGTCATGGGCTGCAAAGGACTAAAGCTGATATCGCTCTTGTCGACTTCGAACCGGAACACCAAAGCGCCCGTATCGAAAACAAAAATCATAACCACACCTTCTTGGAATTCAATACCGTATGCTGTTTTAAAACCGAGTGAGTCTCGCTCTTCCAAATTCTCGAGTTGCTCACACAAGGAGTCAAAAAGCGCTCTTAAAACATGAATATTCATAAGCATTTCTAAGTACCTCTAGTGTACCACTCTTCTAAGCCAGTCAAAATCAACTCTTCAACAAAGAATAAGGAAGGAAAAGGAGAGAAAAGGTCTATGAGATCAGGTTTTTTTCTTGCATTCCTACAAAGAGTTCGTAAAATAGTATAGCTATGAATCAAAAGACCGCTTAAAAGCTCTTTTAAGCCCTTCTATTCACCTTTCGTTTTACCTTTTACACATTCCCCAGTGCCAACAATCAACCAATTGATCCGAAAAGGTCGCAAACAAGCGACTAAAAAGTCTAAGTCTCCTGCTCTTCAACGGATGTTCAACACCATGAAAAGAAAAGCAGTGAAGATGAAGCGTGGTTGTCCACAAAAACGTGGAGTATGTACCAAAGTAACAACAATTACACCAAAGAAGCCGAATTCAGCTCTTCGGAAAATTGCTCGTGTGAAGCTTACTAATGGTTACGAAGTTACTGCATACATTGGAGGAGAAGGGCACAACCTTCAAGAGCATTCAGTAGTAACCATTCAAGGAGGACGTGTTAAAGATCTTCCTGGAGTTCGTTACCATATCGTTCGTGGTCGTCTGGATTGTGAAGGGGTTAAAGACCGAAAACAAGGACGTTCACGTTACGGTGCCAAGAAAGCTTAATTTATCAGTTACTCACTAATCTGAAACCAGACCATGGCAAAAAAATCTCCACAATTTACTCCTGAAGGTTCTACAGACCTCATCGAAAAGTTCATCAACTACTTGATGCTCGATGGTAAAAAGACCACTGCCCGACGAATCTTTAAAACCAGCCTCGACCTCATCAAAAAAAGAGGATACGCCAACCCAAAGGAAACCTTTGAGAAAGCTGTTCGAAACGTAACACCAACTCTTGAAGTTCGTGCAAAGCGTATTGGTGGATCTGTTTACCAGATTCCAGTTGAAGTGAAGCAAAAGAGACAAGTTTCTCTTTCTTTCCGATGGATCCTCAACGCGGTAAAGAGCAAGAAAGGTTCTCCAATCGCAAAGCGGTTGGCAGATGAGCTTATAGAGGCATGTGAAGGAACTGGAAACGCTATTAAGAAAAAAGAAGACACCTTCAAAATGGCTCAAGCTAATAAGGCTTTCGCTCATTACGCTCGTTACTAGTCGAGCTAAATCAATTCAAAATCTAAAACCTCGCTCTGCGGGGTTTTTTAGTACCCACACAAACACATCTCCAGTATCCTAGAGATACAAATACTCACGACTCCGAACGTATATGAAATTCAACATTCTCTTCTTTGGAACTCCAAAATTTGCACTTCCTGTGCTTAAGAAGCTCCATGAAAACTACCAGGTTATAGGAGTCGTGACCCAACCAGACAAACCTGTAGGGCGTAAACAAGTGCTCACAGCTCCACCAATCAAAGAACTCGCTCAAGAACTCGGACTAACCGTCTACCAACCCGAGAAAGCCTCTGAAGTCCCTGAGATGATCACCGAGCGGGTTGATTTCATCGTCACCGCCGCCTATGGACAGTACTTGCCCACACAAGTGCTCAAGATGCCCTTTAAGTTCGCACTCAACGTCCATCCATCTCTCCTGCCCGCATACCGTGGTGCAACACCTATGCAGTCGGCACTGCTTCATGGTGATACCAAAACAGGGGTGAGTATTATAGAAATGGTAAAAAAAATGGACGCTGGTGACCTCTTCATGCAACAGCAATTCCCTCTCGACCCAGATATAAAGTACCCAGAACTCGAAGAACACTGTTCACAACTCGGTGCAGAACTTTTATGCCAGGTTATCGACAACATCAACTCTTTAAGCGCTCAACCACAAGAAAGCGAGGGGATAAGCCACTGTACCAAAATCGCCAAACAGGATGGTCTTGTCGAGTGGACAAATGATTCTGCACAATCCCTCTACAACAAGCTCCGCGCCTTCACTCCATGGCCTGGTGTATCGACTCAGTTTAAAGGACAAAAACTTTCTCTCTTAGACTTCACAGCTCACCAAGAAGAACTCAATGAACACCCACCAGGAACCGTCTTCAAAAAAGACGACAAGGTTGGCATCCAAACCCAAAAGGGTTGGATAGAATTGAAACAAGTGCAACTCGCAGGAAAGAACCCCAGCGATATGAAATCATTCTTAAACGGCTACCCAGACTTTGTAGGTACTCAATTGTAAGAGAAAAAGGCCCCCTTTTGATGTTTCGACCCTAGCGGAGAAACCTCTTCCACATAAACCTCTCTTTCAAGAGATTTCGCCACTCCCCATTCGACTACACTCAGGGGCGGTCGAAACATCAGAGAAAACACCCCTTTATCCCCTCCCATGTCCGTCGCTAAACGCATCCTGTCCAATACCGCCATCCAGATCATAGGAAAGGTGATAACCGCCGCGATATCCATCGCGATCATTAAAGCCATCACCTCCTTAGAAACCATTCCAGGACTCGAAGGATTACCTTCGGAATACAAACTAATCTACACCTACCTGACCTTCTTCGGCATCATCGCTGATTTTGGGCTATTCACAATCGCCGTCCGTGAAATGTCCCAACACCCCGATGAACAGGAAAGTATTTTGGGAAACATCCTGGGAATGCGAATGGTAACCATCATCCTGACCATGAGCATGGCTTCGCTCTTGGTGCTCTTAATCCCAGCCGAAAACTACACCCTCAACGTCAAAATAGGAGTACTGCTCGCCGCTATCACGACCTTCTTAACCATGATGGCCAGCACCACCTCATCAATCCTGCAAGTCCACCTCCGCATGGCTCCCCCTACCATCGCTCTCATGATTGGTAAGGTCCTCATGGCCGCCTACATCCTCTTCGTGGTCTGGAACTTCCAAAGCATTCCACACGCTTTCTATCACCTCTTAGGCGCAGGTATCGCTGGATCTTTCGTGACCTACATCATCACCTACATCTATACCAAAAAATTCCTCCCCTTCAAACTGCGCTACGATCCCATCTACTGGAAAAAAGTCTTTAAAGAAGCCCTCCCCTACGGTCTGGCCATCATCCTAAGCACCATCTACTTCAAAGTCGACGTCTTGCTGATCTCCTTCCTCCGACCAAAACACGAGATTGCGATCTACGGCTTCCCAAGCTCTGTGGTGGAACTCCTTTCCATCTTTCCGATCTACTTCATGAACAGCACCCTTCCAACGCTCAGCAGGGCCTACAAAGAATCACGAACAAAGACCAAAAAAATCCTCCAACTCTCCTTCATTGGTATCACCGCGATGTCACTCCCCATGGTCGTCGGGGGTCTCATCCTCGCGCGCCCTATGATGCAGTTCATCATGAACGACAGCTTTCTCACTGGAAACGTTCTCGGCTACTACGGAAGTGATGTCGCTTTCCAACTCCTCCTCTTCCCCACCCTCTTTGCTTTCATCAACACCCTCTTTAGCTTCAGCTTGATAGCCATAGGTGAACAAGGAAAACTCCTCAAAATCAACGCCATAGGAGTCACCTTCAACATCATCACCAACCTCATCTTCATCCCGACTTACGGATTTGTAGCCGCGGGTATCACCACCATCATCTCAGAAGCGATTATACTGCTCCTCACTTACCGAGAATTCCGAAAGACACTTGATAGCCCTATTCAACCATTCATCTTCCTAGGAATCCTTACTATGGCATTAGTCATGGGCCTCTTCGTCTACCTCAACATCAACAACCTTCCGATTATTCCTTTGATTGGACTTGGTGGAATTATTTATATCCTGCTTCTAATACCACTCGCTAGAAAACATTATCTCTCATTTAAAAGTGAGAAAGAGTTCGCATAACATACCAATTATTGCTGTTGACACGTAAACATGTCGTATAACATGGAGTTGTGGGAAAAAGCACTTTAATGTATATTCGACTCTCTTTAATTTCCTTA
>CAYGRJ010000057.1:0-6645 GCA_964352285.1 uncultured Candidatus Peribacteria bacterium | reverse complement strand
ATGGAGATTTTAATGCTTCTGGTTCTACAGAGTTTATCATCCCTACCGGTACAGCTAACTCTCCTGGAGATGCTTGTACGGCTGGAGAACTTTATTTTGATACCGATACATCACAGCTCTTAACTTGTGGAGCTGGAGGTACTTTTGAAACTTCTTCTCCTCAGGATTTTGAAGATGTGTACGCATATGATGCTGATGACACGCTGACCACAACAGGATCATTCGATATTGATGCTACTGGAGCTCTTGGACTTGATTCTGATGCAGCCACTACTATTGGTGGTGCTGGTGTTTCTATCACTTCAGATGGTGGTGCTTTGGCAGTTACTGGTGACGGTACTAATGATATTGATATTTCTAATGGTGGAGCTGCTGTTGATCTAGATTCTTCAACTTTCGATGTTGATACAACTGCTGGTGTTACTGTTGATGCTGGTGCTGCTTCGAATGTTACTACTTCTGCCGGTGATTTGACCTTAGAGGCTAGTGCAGGATCTACTAATGTAAATGGTGGTGAAGCTGCAGCAGATGCTGTTCGAATTAATGCTTCTAATGCTGCTGGTGGAGTTGATGTTGATGCTGGTACAGCTGGTGTTGCTATCGATACTACTGGTGCTCTTTCCATTGATTCTGTTGGAACATCAAATATTACCAATGATTCTGGAGCTTTGACGGTAGGAACTACAACATCTGGAGTCTTGGACTTGAATGGTTTTACAAATATTAACTTTAGTTCAGATTCTGCTACGGGAGATATCACTTTGAACGATGCAGATGCTGATTGGAATGCCGCTTTTGCTGGTGATGGTATCCTCGATAATATCAATGATATTGCTACTCAGTTAGGTACTGACCCTACTGATATATCAGCATTTGATTTCTCTGAAGCTAATATCCTTTCTGACAATGATACTGTTTATGCAGCTCTTGAGAAGTTAGATCTTCGACAAGGTGATCTTTCTTCGACTGCTAATGGTGAAGGTGCTTCGCTTATTGGTATAGAAGATGCTGCTGGTAACTTCACAGGAACCACCGTTGAAGGAGCTCTTACAGAGCTTGCTGATGCTGTTTCAGGTAACTTTGAAGACCTGACTTTTGAACCAGAATACGAAAATGTTGTCATTTTCCAAGACGGTACAAATAATAGAGGTCGACTTGATGCTGAGTATGATGAGACGAATCGTGAACAGTTTTACCGATGGACTAGTCGGCGAAATGCTTCACATGATATCGATCTTCGGCTTCGGTTCGAAGTTCCTGCGGACTTCGTAACAGGAGGTGATATGGTCTTTAGAATCTATTCGGATACGAATACTCCTGGTGATAACTCTGTCGCTATCATCGTTCGTGATGATACTGCTGATGAAACTTGTCACTCTGACGGTGCTGTTACCCCAGCTGCTGCAACAACATGGGAAGATTTGACTATCACAGCTGCCGAGATTAACTCTTGTACCCTCACTCCTGGTGATATTGTTGAGGTTCAGATTAAACTTGCTGCAGACAACACTAATAATGGAGCTATGCAGGTTGGTACAATTGATTATACCTACACCAAGTAGTCTTCATGATCAAAAACGGTTTATTAAGCTCAAAGCCCCTCTTGCTTGCGAGAGGGGCTTTGTGTTGACTTGATGGGTATATGCTCTATAATTATTCTCCTGTGAGTTTCAAAACATTATGAATACATTTGCTGTTGTTAAGACATATTTGAGCCGTTATGGGCAGTGGTCGAGATTTATTGCTGCTTTTGTGGTAGTTGCTGTTCTGTTTTCTGTAATTCAGCTTCCAAGTGGTCAGGTTCAAGATGTCGTTGAGGAGCAGGAGCTTGCTGAGAGAACTGTGCAGTTGATTTCTTCCCAGGTATACGATGGTGCACCGGTATATATTTCAAGTCTTGCTCAAGTGCGTTCACGTCAGCAGCTGGAATTAAGAGCTGAAGTTTCTGGAACTGTTATTCAAGTCCCAGTTCAGCGTGGACAGGCTGTTGAAGCAGGTCAGCTTCTCTATGAGATCGACCACTCCGTTGCTGATGGACAGCTCCAACAAGCACAAGGTAGGTTAGACTCTGCTTTTTCTACTCTGCAGAAACTGCAATCAGGTGATCGTCCAGAACAGGTGCAGATTTTTGAGCAACAGTTGCTGGCTGCAAGGGAGCAACTAAAAGAGCTTGAAAGAGGTTCTCGGCCAGAGGAAGTTGCTCTTACTCAGATTCAGATTGCAAATGCTCGTCGCGTTTTGAATGACGCCCAACGAGACCTTGATTTAGCTGGCTCTAGTACAGATCAAGATGTCGAAGTATTGCGAGAGAGCACCTTGCAGAGGCTAAATAATGTTTTGGTTGTCAAAGACAGAGTTCTTACTCAGAGGCTTCAGGATTTAATCTACCCTATTCGAAATCCGGCAAATCAGACCTGTAAGCTTCGTTTTGTAACGAATGATTTAGGGAACATAGAGAATGAGTGTTTTCAGGTTCTCCTAGCTTCAGAGGCATTAGATATCAGTATTTCTGGGATGTCTCCAATGGTTTCTTCTCCTGTCTTGGCTGACCAAATGGATTCTATGCTTCGAGAATTAAACACTATTCGTGTGTTTTTGAATAATCTCTTGAAGGTTGTTGATGGAGCATTAGCGCTTAATGCAAATGGATCAAATATTTCTGATTCTCAACTCACATCATTTAAAAATCTGGTTACAACCTCTCAAAGTGAATTGGAGCAAGTCATCGTTCAAACGGCTTCTGATCAAGAGTCTCTGCGTTCGCGTGTTCTTGGTAAGACCACCCAGTTAAACAGTTTTGAAAGTGCAGTGCAGAGAGCTCGTGAGCAGTTAAGTCAGTTAGAACAGCAGTTGGTTATTCAGCAAGCTGGTGCAACTCTCGAGCAGCTTGAAATTCAAAAATCAAATATCAGGCAATTGGAAATTCAGCTTGATGTCGCCAAGAAAGGTGCTAGAACAGAAGATATTGCCATTCAGCAATCACAAATACAATCAGCTCGTGGTGACTTGAGTGCTGCCATAGCTCAACGTGATAAAGCTTTTGGAAAAGCTGTGTTTGCCTCTGACCTGGTGTATTTGAATGTTTCTCCTGGTGATTACGTGCAAAATGGTGACTTAATCGCTATTTTGGCTAACACAGATGCTTTTGAAGTTCATCTTTTTGTTTCGCGAGATGATGCTCGTTATTTATATCCTGGAGCAGAAGTGAGCTTTGGTGGTTTGCCTGTAGAAGGTGCTGTTCGTGAGGTTGCACGAGCACTTGATCCGGTCACAAAGCAAGTTCAGATTGTTATTGATGTCCTTAAGGGACAAGATGCCCTTTTGATTGGTGAATCAGTAGAGCTTACTGTGCTTGGACGTCCACCTGAAGGTATACAGAGAGTTCCTTTATCTTCAGTTCGTTTAACAGATCAAGGTGCAGACATCTTTTTGGTAGATGAAGATAATGTTATCCAGAAATCTCAAGTCGAAGTCTTGGGGACCTTTGGTGACACTATCGAAATACAAGGCTTAGAAAATGATCAACTTTTTGTTCTGGATTCAGCTGGCCTTATTGAAGGCGAAACGGTGCTTGTTCAGAAACCGTAGTTTTTTGTTGAATTCCCTTTGGTTCTCGGCCACTTGTTTATCTCTTGTATATGCTATGCATATGCATGTTTCTTCACTTGCATAGCTTTCTAAACGTGCTCGAGTGTGTCGGTTTTTCTTAAAGAATATTGTCATTTTTGAGATAATTGAGTGGTCTATATTAATACACCCTTTTTTGACCCTCTGTTGTCCTTGTTAAATCTTATAAATCAGACCGTCCGCATTTCTCTTTCTGGCCTTTTAGCCGTTTTGTTGATTGCTCAATCCCTTATTCCTGTACAGGCACGGTTGATTTTTGATAACGAGTTTATTATCGATAATCTCAGTGGAGATACCTGGATTATTGATGCTCTTGATGATGCTAGTGGTGATATAAATCTTCAGTTTGGAAGTGATGTCACTCCAACTAACAATGGAACTCTCATTTGGGATGTCTCCAATACTCAGTTTGAGTTTGACAATGATGTCAGCTTTGAACAAAACGAGGTAAAGAACTTTGTGATTGATAATCGTGCTGGAGTCGCACCAGTTACTCCTATTGGCGGTCAAATGTATCATGATACCACTGATGGAAATACGTTTGTGCGTAATGCTGTGACTGGTCAATGGGAGGATGTTACCGATGTAAATGCCAGCCAAACAAAGGTTGTCACTGTCGGTACTGGCTTGGACTATGCGACGATTGCTCTGGCTGCTGTTTATTTGAACGGATTGTCCGGAGGAATTATGCTCCTTGCTGCTGAAACCCATGCCGTAACTACGGCTGTTGATTTGAGTAATGTCACCCTCATCGGTAAGGATGCTGAAGTCACCACGATTGCTATTTCTGGAGCAGGTCAACTTGATTCTTTCGATACCGCTTATCAAAACCTCACTATTGATGTGAATGCTATTACTGCTGATTTTGCTATTGATGCGCAGGCAGGAACGAGTTCGCTCTTTTTTGAGTTTGTAGATATTGATGTTTTAGATTCAGGTGACTCATTGATCGATAGTAGTGCTGTTACGGCTCCAACATCTACCATCAAGTTTGTCAGTTGTAATCAAACGGGAACTGCAGGAGAACTCCTGAAAGACATTGCTACTGGGAATCTAAATGCTGCTTCGAGTGTTTTTGTTGCCAGCTCTAGTGGTAATGGTCTCTTGGAAATCTCTGATTGGCCTGTCACTATTGAGGGGGCAGGGAATGTCTTGACCACTGGAGCTATATCCACCGTACCAAGCGATACGATATTTGTTTACCCTGGTATGAATATCCAAGAAGCTGTCGATAGTTTGACTTCTGGTGGATATCTGACCTTACTGCCAGGTACTCATACGATTAATGCTCCTATTGATATTACGAGCGATAATATAATTGTTGTTGGTTATGGAGATGCCTCTGTTGTGTCCGCAACAGGATTTTCAGGTATTTCTACCACTACAGCAGCTTTTCACTTAGGACTAGAAGATGGTTCTGACTCCGTCGATGGAGTTGAGTTGTTAGATTTTCGAATTGAGGTGGGTACCAATAATATTCATGGAATCCGTATTGCGGGTGGTAGTCAGAATTCTGTAACTGGAGTTACTGTCCAGAAGAATGCTGGTACAGCTACTGCACGATCAGGAATACTCATTCTTAATTCAGATGCGGCTGCACTTTCACAGGTTTCTATTTCTGGGTCTCGAGTTCTCGGTAATGGTGGGGCAGTGTATTTTACACACGGTATTGAGTCTCAATTGGATAATTCTACTTTTGCGGGAACAAAAGGGACTTTGAATGGATTTATCGAAGGAAACTTCGTTGATTTTGTAGGTGAAGATGGGGTTCGTTTGGTTGGTGTAGAATCATCTGTAATATCTAACAACCGCGTTGAGCGTATGGGAGTTGATGGAGTTGCTCCAGATAGTTTTGGTTATTATTTTTCGAATTCTACGAATTTAAATGTAAACGGTAACTTAGCGAGTAATTCTCAAAGAAATGACGCAACTGGTATTGGTATAGAGCCAGATGATAGCGGGTCGTTGCTCAGTGTTATTGATTCGATTTTCACGGCGAATATCCTCGATGGTACGAAGGATGGTGGATCTGGATATCAACAAGGTATACTCATAGGAAATGCTAGTAATACTGAGGTCCTTAGGAATTCTTTTCAAAATAATACTCTTGTAGGACCTTCTTCACTCACCACGGTTGCTATAGATATTCGTGGTAATGCTGATGATAATGGTTTTGTAAATAATACTTTTTCTGGTGACGTCAATGGTTGGGATACGGCTGTAAATCTTCAATCTGCTACACAAGAACGAAACCTTATTCGAGGTAATCGGTTTGATAACGTCACGACAAGATTAAGTGATTCTGCTCTCTTTACACGAAGAGGCCTCAGTCATCATGAAGATACAGTAGATCCTGTTGTAGGTGATGATATTGCAGATGGGTTTGTAGTTGGTACGATTTGGATTAACACAACAAGTGACGAAAGTTTCATTTCTGTTGATGATACATTAGGAGCAGCTGTATGGAACCAGATTGATTTTGTGCCTGCTGGAGGTGTGTTATTTGATGATGCCTACAATAACGATACTGGTGAGCGGACTATAGCGGTCGACGCTGGTGATGTGTCTTGGGACCTAACGGGTGCTAACAACTTCATTATTGATATTCAGGGGACTGGATCTGTTTCTTTTCAAGATTCAGGTGTAGCTTTTGCAGATTTTGTCGATGGTGGTGACCTGCAACTTACAAATAATTTGACGGTTGGGAGTGCGACCGAAACGATCTCAAATGTCAGCTTCTCACTCGATGGAGATGATGTGTTTATCTCAGATAGTCTTGGTGTTGAGGGTGCTATCTATTCTGATGCTCTTACAGAGAAGTACTTGTTTTTAGATATTTATGGTGGTGTTCGTGGTTCAGCTCCGTCTGGTACCGTTGCTGGAGGTCAATCTCCAGTTGTTCGTATGGAAACGGATGATGATAGTCGTATACGATGGTCTTTCCCGGTCCCTGATGATTGGGAGCCATCTACCCCAGATAATGATATATTAGTCGATATCTATTGGTCAGCTGCAGAT
>CAYGRJ010000056.1:4279-6654 GCA_964352285.1 uncultured Candidatus Peribacteria bacterium | reverse complement strand
GAGCTGGTCCCCCTCAACGGGTTCGAGTCCCGGTCAACCCACCACTCAAACCGGCTGTAACTGTTATATGATCTTAAGGGATCTTGATATTGTGGTAGAGCAACTCCGCACATGATGCGGAGCTGGTCCCGGGTTCGAGTCTTCTTTTATCTCCAATAGAACTTCTTGATGAAAAAAATTGGTGTCTATATCCTTAAAGGTACTCGGTATTATGTCGGATCAACTAACGATCTTGAAAGACGTTTGGATGAACATCGAAGTGGTAAATGCCATTCAACAAAGAGAATTGGTGAATGGAAACTTCAAAAGTTTTTTGAGTGTGAAACTTTAGAAGAGGCACGAAAGCTTGAACTTCGTATCAAGAGTTCTAAGAATGTTACTAGATGGTTATAGTAGGTTTACTGATATTCTACATACTCAACTCTTCTTCTCATTTTTTTATCTTTTGACTATCAGTCACTGTTCTGAGGGCTTGCTTGAGGTGATAGTCTGATTTTTCTTTGTTGCCAAGTTTCTCTTTGTCATCGGCATGGATGGCGTGGTTATAGATCGTCGGCATCGTTTTGATGATTTCTTCCATCACTTCTACTGCTTGAGCGATGTTTCTGGACTTTTCTATGTGAAATCTGGCCCTTTCCATTTTTACCTCTGTTCCAGAAGCTTCTATGCTGTCGTATCCAATTTCTACAAGGCGGTAGTAGATCTCTGCTTTTTCTTTGTCTCCTTTGCTTTCGTATATCTCTCCCATGAGTTTTGCAATCTGGGGTAGGGGAGTTCTCTTGAGGGTTTCTTCTAGTAGTTTTAAAGCTTCTTCTTCTTTTCCTTCTCTTATGAGGTGTTTTGCTAAGCCTTCTTGTGCAAACACAAATCCTGGATAGACTTTTGAAGAAAGTTGATAGGAAGCTTTTGACTTTTCTCTATCGATAGGAACCCAGAGTCTTCCCAGTTCTGAGTAGTTCCACGCGTTGTTTTCTGCAACATCAGAGCTATTGATAATGGCTTTTTCCATGAGTTCTATTGCACCACTTCTGTCACCATATATTTCTCTGAGATATGCTGCCCTGGTGTAGGTGTTGATGTCTGGTTTTATACTAATCATCGTGTCTAAGCTTTCTATGGCCTCTTCGTATTTCCCAAGTTCTATAAGGCTGTCGGTAAGCAGTCCAAAGTATTCAGCCCTTCCTGGGAAGTTGCTTGTGAGCTGTTTCGATTTTTGTGCTGCGTCTTCGAAGTGATGCCTTGCGAGATCAATTTGTACTTCTATTGCGAGTGCTGCTGGGTCATCTGGGGACTTTTGTCTGATGAATTTCAGAATGTTTTCGGTGTTCTCATAAATACTGGTTCGGCTACTTTCTCGAACAGCTTGGAGCTGAAGCCTTGCTAGGGAGATCAGCTCGTTTTCTGCTGAGTTGTTTTTGATGAGCTCTTGTTGTGTTTGGAGAGTATCCCATGTTAGCTCGTGGATTCCCTCTGGACTGCTGATGAAGATCTCTTCCAGTGTTGTGCTGGAATGCTTATTCATGGTGTTGAATACCAGGAATGCAATCCCGAAAGGGATGACTAGTGTAGCCATCCCTTTCAGCGCGTTGATGAGCTTATCTTTTGTAAGCTTCATAGACTTCTTTTGTCTTATTGAGTATTTGTATGAGGTGCTGCGAGGTAAGGGAAGCTTGTTGAGAAGCTCTTGTCGTTTGCATTGACCCCATCACCAAGTCCAGCGTCTACTGTGTATCCTTCAACCAGCTTACCAGCTACAGCTTGGATAGCGATATCGGTTACATCATCTGCTAGACGTCGTCCGTTCGGGAACCCAGCGGTATCTCCACCGAAGACACCGAGTCGGTTTGGTGATGCGCTTGGCTTGATGCTGGTATTGAGACGAAGCATTTCAGCAGCCCGTACGTTCTTTGGCATAGTGAGTCCTTCTACTCCTGTGAGGAAGATGCTGACGAGGTCTGTACGGTTTGTCAGGGGAACATTCATTCCGAGGACAGCTTTGAACAGTCCTGCAAGTTCAGGTGTCATCACCACGTCTACATATGGTTGAGTGTCTGCATCCTTACGTGGGTGAGAGTTGTTGAAGTAATCTTTGTAAGCCAGTGGAACAACCACTTCATTTACCAGTGGCATACCAAGACGTGAGATTTGTACCCATCGTCCTCTGTGGTTTTCTCGTCCACCGCTTCTAATGATTCGGAAAGCCTTTCTGTAGGTAGCTCCCCAAATTCCAATGATATCGTCATTTGCCTTGAGCTTGTTGATTGGGAGTTCAAATACGATACTTTGTACGTTTGTACCGGCGAGTGAATCTACTCCAGCTCCGAGGTTGAGGAGGTCGAAGACGTTGAGATCGACGAAGAATGAATCGTCACGTG
>CAYGRJ010000056.1:0-4269 GCA_964352285.1 uncultured Candidatus Peribacteria bacterium | reverse complement strand
TCGGTTATCGCTTCTTGAGCGAGCTTGTCGTTGTTTGGGACACTCTTTGACCCAATTACTGGTGTAGATGCTGGAATGTTTGACGCGATCATTTGACTTGGCATCACATTTCCTCGGAATCGTCCTTCTACACGGTAGACGCTGTAGGTTTGAGAAACATTGCTATCGCTGAGCTTGTTGATTGGCTGTGTGTTGTACAAAAAGGTTCCTCCGTTTTTGATGGTGGTTTTGAATTTGAAGGCATAGGTAACGTCTTCTATAGCATCTCCATCGTTATCGATATGGAAGGTGTAGAGTACGTCGTCTCCAAATCTGAAGTAGTTTGGTCCAGCTCCGGCGATACCGAGTGGGTTGTAATTTCCAGCTAAGACAACTTTTCCGTCGTCATTTGGGCTGATAAAGGCGTAGAGATCAGTTTGATCTGCTACCGGATCCATACTGATCATTGGAGCTTCACGATGAGAAGAACCAAAAGACACAGACGGTGCTACCACCATACTGGCCATAAGAGAGAGACTCATGACGAGTGCTGTCCCTTTTTTTGAGAGATTGAGCTTCATAAAAGAATGTAAAGGAATATTAACAGAACCAGATTACTCTGCTTAATTAATATGTCAATACTACTTTACAGTCCTTGCAAGTGGAATTTGCGAAGGTTTAGTACTTCAGTTTTGCGTAGATCATTCCTACGATTTTGGCGAGGATCATTCCGGCAAAAGCTATGGCCATCCAGACATCAACTTCATGTGCTTTTGCTTGAATGAGGAGTCCAATCATTAGTATTGCAGCTCCTGCTATGAATCCAAATCGTTCCCCGAGAAACAGCACATAATCATCTCTTTCGTCATTCTTTTTGTGATGGCAAATGAAAAAGGCAAATACAAAGAAGACCGCTAAGGAGATAACTGCTATGACTTCAAACATATCTCCTAGTGGTACCCAGTTGTAAGGGTTGATAAAGAGAAATATGAGGATCAAAAGAGCGATTCCGAAGATGATTTCTTTGAGGATATGGCTGTTTTTCATAATTCGTAATTAATCTGATGATATAGAAAAAATTTCTTCGAGAGGTACTTTGAAGTGTTGAGAAATTTTAAGCGCCAGCATTACAGAGGGAGTATACTTACCCTTCTCTATAGAGATAATGGTTTGTCTGCTCACGTTGAGGTGCTGTGCAAGTTCTTCTTGCGTTTGTTTTCGTTGCTTACGGTGCTTGTGTACCTCGTTATGTATGTATTCTTTTTTTTGCATAGGTCTATAAGTTAACAACATTATATATCAAAGTTTCTAAAAGGTAAATGTCAAGTGATGTTGACTATTGCGCTTCATTCCTATACCTTTTATACACTTTTTTGTCCTTGTTTATGAAATTTATGAAAAAATCTTATTATTTAGTGCTTTTTAGTCTCATATTGTGTGCTTTCTTTCAGTTTCAGCACGTTTCTGCACATGAGTTACTTCCAGAGGACATCGTTGAGTACGTTCAATCACGCCCTGATCTGACCTTGGAAGATTTTGATAACTATGCAGATGAATTTCATCAGGGTGAGCATCAGGTTTTGTATTCTGAGATATCTGTTGTAGAAAACATTTACCGCTTCATCGGTTTGGGTTTTGTTCATATATTAGAAGGTCTTGATCATGTGTTTTTTGTCTTGGCCTTATTGTTGAGTATCCACTCTTTAACTCAGCTCCTTCGAGTTATTACTGCCTTTACCTTGGCTCATAGTATTACTCTTGTTCTTGCTGGGACTGGTTTTTTCTCCTTGAGCTCTGCTCTTGTTGAGCCTTTTATAGCTCTTTCCATTGCTTTAGTGGCACTGTCATCCTTTTCGAAGTTATCTTCCTCATTTTTTAATAAGGTAAAGCCCTTTTTCCATTCTTTTTGGATGGTGTTCTTTTTTGGTCTTTTCCATGGTCTGGGTTTTGCTGGAGTTCTTGAACAGGTTCAAACTGAGCAACAGTTCTTTGTAAGTTCTTTAATTGGCTTCAATATTGGTATTGAGTTCGGTCAACTGCTGATTGTCTTGTGTTGTGTACCCGTGTTATCTCTTATCGTCAAAAAGTCATATTTTACTTACGTACGTGATGTCTCGGCACTTCTACTGACTGCAGTATCTTTGTATTGGTTTATTGAGAGGGTGTTTCTCGTATAAGAGCTTCTATTCAGTTGGTATTTCTACTCCTCGAATGATCCGTGACTTT
This sequence comes from uncultured Candidatus Peribacteria bacterium, assembly GCA_964352285.1. Taxonomy (GTDB): domain Bacteria; phylum Patescibacteriota; class Gracilibacteria; order JAUYGZ01; family JAUYGZ01; genus CAYGQA01. The sequence goes on along the minus strand of CAYGRJ010000056.1, from coordinate 2,064 downwards.
TTATAGACCTCGAAGAGTATGTTTCTTCCATCTCTTGTTTGAATAAGAGTGTACTCTGGTTTTTCATTGTATTTTGATGCTTTCTCTCCGTTTACTATATAGCCCGTCTTTCTGTACTCCTCTAGGCTGTTTGTCTTATCTCTTTTTGGTTTGCCGAGAGCTTTGAACACTGTTGGATGGCCGGTATTTACCATTTTTAATATTTCTTTTCTCATCAGTTTTGATTCGCCGTAATCATTCTGCATTGTTATGTTTGCCATTTCATCTGACTCAATTTTTTTGTACTCGTAGACTCCTGAATGAAACGTTATAATAAACTGATGACCATCACTTGTGAGCACTTTGAATCTTTTTCTGCTAGTCAGAACCGTCTCACTTTCATCAGCATTGTTTTTGTGTGTTATTTGCTCGAGTTGTTTTGCTGTTATGGGAAGATGGATAGGTGCTTTGGAATAAGCTTTGGAGCTATTCTTGCTTCCAAGTCCTTCTTTGAGATAGTTTTGAAGGTAGTCTTGTTGTTCAATAGCAAGAAATTTACCCCCGAATGTTTCTTGGACTCTGTATATTGATCCATCTTTGCAGATAATTGTTCGTGTGTTTTCTCCAATGTTTTTGACTTTTAGTATGTTTGGATTTCCTTGGAATTCAGAATTCTTTATATTTAGGCTATTTACGTACCGATCACCAAATACGTTCTTTTGTTCACTTCTAAAGTGTTCTCTAAGTTTTTCACTTGTGCTTTTTAGGACTTCTTGAACCTCTTTCCTGACTTTTACTTGGGGGTTTTCTTTTTCTTCTGGACTCCAGCCATAGTCACCTTCGTTGTACTTTGATATGAGGTATACTTGTTCATTCCCTCCTACAGTTATCCGAACTGACTTACCAATCTGTGGTTCTAGTCTACCAAAAGCACCAAGGTCTTTTTTTATGCACTTTTCGAACACCTTAGGTGAGATGTGAAGGTGGATGTGTCCATTTGTTTTTTCTGCCCACTCAACGATAAGTGGTTCATTCTTTGTCTTGGGATTTGTTGAATGATTTAAGAATTCAATGAGGTTTTCTTGTCCAGTTGTTGGCCTTTTGCTGAGTCTAGGGTTGTAGCACTTGAAGTAGTATTTCTCTTCTTGAATGTAGAATATTATTCTTACTCCATCCTGTGTTTTAATCATTCCTATTTTTTCTGGATTTTCAGGTACTCTGTTATTGAGTTCTGTCCCTCTCAACTCTGCAATATGAATCATTTCTTGCATTATACTTTCATCGTATTTCACTGGTATTTCTTTAGCTGATTCTTCAGCTTTATCTATATCTTTGTATTGATGCAGTTTTGATTTTCTTTCTTCTTCTTTGAAGATGCTCCAGGTGTTTTGTGCTATCGCCTGTCTTCTTCTTTTTGAGTAGTTGTCATTATCATAGTAGGCACTTTCGCTACTGATTTCCTCTTCTCGAGTTTCTTGAGATTCTTTGATGTAGGTTTTACCTCTTTCGGAAACAGTTTTTATTCGAAATATATGTTTGAAAAAGGTTATTTCGAAATGATATCTCGACAAGCTTTTCTCATATCCCATGAACGCTGACCCATCATCAGATGACCTTCCTATGGTAAACTTTTTTCCGAGCTGGTTTGCTTGTATCAACTTTGTTGTTTCTTGCTCTGTGTTGGTGAATGTCCAGGTTCCATTTTTTTGGCTGACAATGTATATCTGTGTGCCTGCACTAATGATGTAATCTCTTCCTTGATCTGTGAACTCACGTTCTTCTGTGCTTTTGAGTTTTATTCTTTTCTTTGCCGTATTTTCCTTGGGTTTGTCGAGAATGTGCACAGGAGCAATCATCCTGAATATCTCTAAAAACTGCTGTATGCTTATGGTTTCTAGTTTTGTGGTATCCCAGGGATTGATGATATCAACAGTTCCTAGATCTTGATAGTTATCGATATCATTCTCATTCTCTCCACTTTGGTCACTTGTTTTTAGTTTAATATTTTTAACTCCGTAGGCATGTTTGGCTACGAATTTTCCATTTAGATCGATATAGGATGCTCTTCCTCCAAACTCACCTTAA
>CAYGRJ010000055.1:840-6679 GCA_964352285.1 uncultured Candidatus Peribacteria bacterium | reverse complement strand
AGATATCGGTCATGGGTCCTAATCCACCTTTTTCATCCAGACTGTAGATGAGGAGTTTTTTTTGTATGGGAAAAAATTTCAAAAACCTGAGCCAGTATGCCGACATTCCCACAGGTATAGGGTAGCCGCTTCCAGATAATGGAGGGATATCTCCATTTCTTTGGAAAGTGCTTTGTAAGATACTATCCTCGATATCTTTGAAGATGTTTTCTATTGCTTCTTCTTCTAGGTGAGGAGTAAGGATGCTTCTGAGTGTCTCTTTCCAAGTCATGTAGAGAATAAAAGGATGATGAATTTATCCTATCATGTTTTTTGAGGAGAGATGTTTTCTAGAGTGTTTCAATGGCATGTTTCTTTTTTGCAGAGTTGGATGTTTTTTGTGTGTGCTAAAGCTACAACTGCGGAACCGACAATTGTTGCTGCTTTTTCTCCCTGTTCACCCAGGACATCGTGTCCCCAGATTCCAGCAAAGGCTAGTATGGCTAATCCAAGAACTCCGTAGACAACAAGAGATAATTGACGATGGTGAGTATATGCTCGGTGAAGAGCTAGTATGCTGATGGGTAATACAAAAAACAGGAGGCCTTTATGGAAGGCTTCGTCTGCCAGTGTTGTACTGGCAAGAGCTGGGATCATGATGAGAAGAAATGGGGTAGCAACACAATGAATGGTGCAGGCTATGGAGAAGCCTATTGCTGATTTATCGAGGGTGGCTGTTGTATTTTTCATAAAGTATCTGAATGGAAATAGTATTCAGATGTATCTTAGTTTTGAAAATACTTTAATGCAAGTAATTTGCATTAGTGTGATTGTTAATCTTCTTTTTTAGCGAGAAAAACTACTCACGAGTGCTGGTCCAACGAGTGTAGAAACGATAGATAGGAGGATTATTGAAGTCACCAGGGTGCTATCGAGTATTCCTACGGACGAGGCTGAATAAGTGACGGCAAGGGTGGTGGTAAGTTGAGGAATGGTGACGGCACCAAAGAGCCGGCATTTGAGTTTCGAGAGTTTTACTATTCGACCAGCAAGGTACCCGCTGAAGAATTTGCTGAGGGGAAGCCCAATGATCAAAACGACCATTAAGACATTCGTAATGTCGAAATGTCGAAAGAGCCCGATATCCATTTCCATTCCGACGATAAAGAAGAAAACGGGGATAAAGAGCCCATACCCCAAGGTGTGAATTTTGGTGAAGAGTGTGCCAGTTTTATCCTTTTGAACGACTTCCGAGAGAGCCATTCCGGTGAGGAAGCTTGCTAAAATTGGGTGAACACCTAGTACCGAGAAGTAGAGCAGCATACCGACCATTACTATAATCATGAAGCGCATTTGTGATTCATAGTTTTCTTTTCGTTGTGCTTGTTTGAAAAACGATGAATAGAGTTTTGGTATGAGTAAGAATAAGCCTGCTATGGAGAGCAGGAGGATCATGTAGTACTGAGGAAGAGGGATTGCCGTGATTGGATCGACGTTTTGGAAGATGATTCCGAGAACAATTAGGCTGAAGACATCGGTGGCCATAACGGAGGCGAGTACCAGTTGGAGGTATTCTTTTTTGAAGGCTTTAGAAGCCTGAAGTGCTGGTGCGATAATGGCTACTGAGGAAGAAATGAACACGATTCCCACCATAGTACTGCTGAGCCATGAATAGCCGAAGGCTTTGGTCATGAAGAGCCCGAATAGGAAGGGGATTCCTCCGTTTAAGAGGGCTAAGATGGCGATCTTCTTCCGGTTTTTGTTCATCTGTTTGATATCGGTTTCGAGTCCTGCCATGAGCAAGAGGAATGACATCCCCAGGAATCCAAAGAAAGAGATGGTATTGTCGAGTTGGATATAGGCCAGTCCATAGGGTCCAAAAATGGCCCCGGCGATGATGATGAGGGTAATGAGTGGAAGTTTGAAGTTCTTGAAGACTTCGGTGATGATCAGTCCAATTCCTAAGATCATCAACAGGACAATGAGGGTGCTTTCGGCGAGTTCCATAGTTTGAGGTCAATACCTCTATTCTTTCAGAGTTTTTGCATTTTTGCAGCTATCCTTCCTTGCGAAGGGTAGTCAGGTATTGCGATAGTGGAGAGAACAATCTTCGTTTGAGATGTTTTTCTTTACTTAAACCACTTTTTTGAATTGGGATTGCGGTGAGGACAGCCAGGCCAGCAGCAAGGTCTTTGTTTGCCGGCAAGAAGGTCTTCTTGAAGACGCTTTACGTGATCTTTTCGCGTTTCTTCTTTTTTGACGATGGTGGTCCAACATATCCACTCATTTCGGGCGAGGGGAGTGAGGCTGTTCCATTTTTCGAGGACCTTTGGTTGGGCTTTGAGGACTGCTTCGATGTCATGGGGGATGTCGTGCAGTGCGCTGGGAGCGATGTTGATTTTGTCCATTATGGTTTTGCTTATAAGAATCTCAACTTCTCCATCACTAGATCAAAGTCTTCGAAGAGGCTTTGCACTTGATCACCTTGAACAGTGCTGGCCAAGAATTCATAAACTTTTCCCTTTGATCCGTAGTAGTAGGCTTTGAAGGATTTCATGGGGCCTTGTGTAGCGAAGGGGACTTTTCCTGAGACGCTTAAGCTTGGAGTGTTCGGCATGATTTCATCCGTGCGGGTAACGTTAAAGTCGGCGTCTGTTATGAGCAGAGGAGGGTCGAAGACGCGGGTAGCTCCGATGATCTGATTGCCGATGTAGGTTTCGGAGAAGATGCCATATTGATCGAACCAGTCATTGACCGACAGTTCGCTTTCGAAGACGCTCAAGGTGATGTTCATGCTGCCTTCTTTCCCGAAGGGGTGGGCAGGGTCTGGTTGCTCGTTCATCATGGCAAAGACGCGCGTTGATTCGCCTCGGTTCCCAGAGAACTGTTCTCTGGATTCCTGAAAAAACCAGGATTCAGGATATTCGATTGCTATCTGAAAGTCATCATTGCTGTAGTTTATCCAAGATTGTTCAGCAATGGGCGTTGAGCAGGCTGAGAGTGTTGCTGTTATTAGGAAGGCAGCAAAGACTCTGGAGAGCATTTTCATAGAGGTGATTTAGTTTTCGACCTTGAGTCCAAGGGGATCAGATGATTTGCTGCGCCCTCCACTGAACTCGCTGACGATACTGAGGCTGTAGCTTCCGGGTTGGTCAGGTATCCAAGTGAAGGAGAAGTTTCTGGCTTCGCTCGAGCTGGGGTCACGTTCGTAGATGGTTTTCTCTTGAGTGGTCTCTCCATCTTGTCGACTTGCTACTACCTTGATTGAGCTAGCATTGCGTTTGTCTGAACTGCTGATTTGAAAGAAGAGGTCGAGAGGTTTTTCCACCTTTACCACGCTATCAGGTCTGGGGAATAAAAACTGAGTGCTGAGGTCTTCTGAGGCTGAGTTTTCTTCGATCTTGATATTTACCTGATCTCTCGAGATATTGCCACTGGAGTCATTGGCCTGCACAAAGATAGTATGAGGGGCAATTTCATCAGGAAAGCTCATGGTGTATTGGTAGGGAGGTTTTTTGACGCTTCCTACTAATCGATCGTCGAGGTAGAACTGAACCTCATCGATGGCAATGTTGTCGATAGCTTCGGTACGGATGGTGAGAACGGTGTCTGGAGGGAAGATCGCTCCTTCGTCTGGAGAGACGATAGAGACTGTTGGAGGTGTGCTGTCTTTTTCGTCACTGAGGTTTACGAAGATCACGTCGGAGTTTTCGTAGTAGTAGCCATCAGTAACGGTTGCTCCGATTCTAAAGCGTGTTTCTCCGCGTCTTGGTATTCTTATTTTTCCGGTGTAGGGGTATTCGGTCGCTGTTTTTACAAGTTTTTGATCGATGTAGAAGTCGACTTTTTCTACCCCATGTGGAGCATCAATATCTACGTAGACTTCTAGGTTTCCGGCGATGACGTCTCCATCAGATTCAGGGGAAATAATGCTGATGTTCGGGAGGTTGTTTGCCGAATTGGCTGTGTGGACATCATCGAACTCTGTTGGTATTTCGGAGAGTATGGTTTTTTCGCTGGCGTTTTCGCTGATATATTTTGCAGCCCACGCTTTCACTGGTTTTTCCCAGTTGGGGTCTGTTGGGTTTAAAGATTTGAAGTTGGCTACGAGGGCTTGAACTTTGGCATCCTCTGGTGTGAATTCAGTTGGAAGTTTTTTGGAGACCTTGTCGATTTCTACAGAAAGAAAGGTTTGATCTGATTCTGTGGGAGTGTTGAATTGGGTGAAGAGTTCTGCAACTACGTCTTCTTTAGCAGTATGTTCAGAGGGGAGTAATCCGCTCCACTTGGAAACCTTCATCCATTCGATCCCTTCTGGTTTGGGGAATTCTTCGAGGTCATGATCTTCAGTGGCAGCTTGCATGACAGCATTCCAAATTGGTGCTGCAGTAGTCAGTCCGGCAGCATTGAAGTTGAGAGGTGAAGCGTCGTTATTTCCTACCCATACTCCTGTGACGATCTTGGTGGTGTAACCAATGGTCCAGTTGTCGAGAGGGCGGATTGTTCCGGTGTCGTCTTTATAGGCGCCTCTTCCGTCGATTCTTTTGTTGGAAGTTCCTGTTTTGGCTCCGTTGATTTGATCAGGAACTTGCAAAGCTTCCCATCCAGCTGGTCGGGAACTGGCATCTGAAAGGATATGATTGATGCTGTAGGCAATTTGTGGATCAAGCACTTCTTTTTCTTTGGGGATACGGTCTTCATTGCTTTCAATGATCTTTCCGTCGGCGGTTTCAATTCTGAGGAATGGGGTAAATGAGATCTTTTTACCACCACGAGCAAAGACTGAATAAGCCGTGACCATTTGGTAGAGGGTTGCTTCTCCGGTTCCGAGTCCTATAGAGGTTCCATATTGATCACCATCTATAAGGTCGGTGAGACCCATTTTTTTGGCTTGATTAACGACATTGTCGGCACCAGCGAGGAATGCCATTTTTACGGCTGGGATATTGAGCGATCGGGCTAATGATCTTCTTGCTGATACCGGCCCCATAAAGTTTCCGTCGTAGTTTTGTGGGATGTAATTGTTTCCGAAGTCGGTTTCGAGGTCATAAAAAATAGTGGCAGGGGAGTAGCCTTTGGCAAATCCAGCAGCATAAACCAGTGGTTTGAATGATGATCCTGGGAGTCGTTGTCGGAACACAATATTGACGTTTCCGTCGATTTCTTCGTTGAAGTAATCTGCTGAACCGACCATGGCAAGTATATGCCCTTTTTCGGTGTCTACAGTGAGTACAGAAGCATTGGTTGCTCCGTATCTGTCGGGATAAGTAGCAATTCGTTCAGTAATAATTTCTTCGGCACGGTCTTGGATTTTTGGGTCAAGAGTGGTGTAGACCTTGAGCCCACCGGTTTCTACAGCTTCTTTACCAAACTTATTTTCAAGGAGTTCTTTGATATAGAGCACCATATGTGGGTACTTGATGTTTTCTCGGTACTTGCTGAACTCGATGTCGGTGGCTTCTTCGAAAGCTTTTTCGCGTTCTTCTTGGCTGATGTATTCGAGATCGACCATTCTTCTGAGCACGAGGTCTTTACGTCCAGTCACGTAGTCGCCTTCTTCATTAAAGGCTCCCATCAGCAGTTCTTTTCCGTTTCCATAAGGATTGTATCGAGAAGGTGCTTGTGGAAGGGATGCCAGGATAGTGGCCTCGGCGAGACTCAGGTTTTTAGCATTTTTTCCGAAGTAAATACGAGCAGCCATCTCTACTCCATAGGCGTTGTTTCCATAAGGAATCGTATTGAGGTAGCGAGCGAGGATTTCGTTCTTGCTGTATTTTCGTTCGAGTTGAAGCGAGAGAATGAGCTCTTTGAGCTTTCTGGTAACCGTTCTTTCGTTGGTGAGCATGGTGTTCTTCACCAG
>CAYGRJ010000055.1:0-830 GCA_964352285.1 uncultured Candidatus Peribacteria bacterium | reverse complement strand
GGGTAATGGTTGATCCCCCTCGACGTGCTCCAATGTTCAGGAATTCAGAAAGAAATCCCTTTACGATCCCTCCGATATCAAATCCAAAATGCTCAAAGAACTGATCATCTTCGATGGCGATAGTGGCATCTATCACATGCTTGGGGATATCATTGAGGGGAATTTCTTTGCGGTTTTCTTCTCCATGAATGGTGTAGAGGACGTTTCCTTCTCGGTCATAGATAATTGTCGATTCTGCATTGCTAAAGCTGGTTGGTAGATCTGGAAGGTCAGTAATGACGGTCAGCAAGAAGAGTGCAAAGCCAAAGAAGATTACCAACCCGATGGATGCGATGACCAAAAAGAGTTTAGAAAGCCAAGAGCTTTGTTTTCCTTGTTGGTTTTTCTGTCGCTTCCGGAGCAGTATTTGACTCAGGTGCTGAGGAGAAAATCGAGGTTTTTTCACGTTAACAGGGCTAGAAAATCTGATAATCAACGCTCATGTTCTCAAGGTGTTTTGTGTTTCTTTTGTTGAGAGGAGCGTGACTGGATTTCTGTTTTTGTTTGTGATCTGTTTAGCCTGATTCTTGGGTAGCGAACTCTGTATTTGGATGTTCTTGAGACGGAGCTTCTGCTTCTTCTGATATATAGATGGCTCGAGCTTTTGCGCCATTCGATGGTCCTATGAGACCCATTTCTTCAAGCTGATCTAGTATACGCGCTGCTTTGGCATATCCAAAGCTACATCGCCTTTGCAAAAAGGATGCTGATGCTTTCTTCCCTTCTCGAATGGCTTGAATAGCTTTTTCGAGATCGCTTTCTCCACCACTTCCGATTGATGAGCTTGAAGC
>CAYGRJ010000054.1:0-6826 GCA_964352285.1 uncultured Candidatus Peribacteria bacterium | reverse complement strand
AGATTACTGTTATGACAAAAAAAGGAGCCTAAAAGGCTCCTGGGATTTTTGAGATGTGATAGCGATTACTCGTTTTCTTCTACTATAACTTCTATGTGTGGGTGTTCTCGCATGAGTTCGATATGTTTCTTGGCCTGACGAATGAGGTTGGCCTCCGTTTTGTCGATAGCTTCTCGAGGATCGTGAGTGTTTTCTTCGTGATGGATGTGCTTTCCTCCGAGTGTGAGTGTGGCTTTGAGTTCGTACTGATTGTGCTTTTCGTGGTGTTCTACATCAACCTTGAGCATCTTGTTGTCTTCTGGAAAGCTGTGCAAAAAAGTTTCGAGGTGTTGAAACTTTTCGTTTCCATAGTTTTTAATGTCTTCTTTGAGAGCATCAGTGAGATGTTTGAAATGGAATTGGAGTTTCATGGGGAGGGTAGTTAGGAGGTTATTGAACGGAGTGGGTTTCTAGAGATTCTTCTTTTTCTGTGTGGTGAAGAATTTTCTTGTCGATGACCTTCATGTCGTCGTCGAAGGTGTATACATATGGTACACCTGTTGCGATGTTGGTCTTGAGGATTTCTTCAGGACTGAGCTTGTCGAGATCCATCAATATGCTTCTGAGGCTATTTCCATGAGCCGCTACTATTATATTCTTCCCTTCTTTTACTTTTGGCAAGATTTGTTCTTCGAAGTAGGGAACGGTACGCATACAGGTGTCTTTGAGGCTTTCTCCTCCTGGAGGTGCGATATCGAAGCTTCTTCGCCAGATGTGAACCTGCTCTTCTCCGAATTCTTTTCGAATATCGTCTTTATTATGTCCCTGAAGATCTCCATAATGACGCTCATTGAGGGCCTCGTTGTTGGTGAGTGGAATATCGCTTTGACCAAGGTCTTCAAGGATGATTTTGAGGGTGTCAGAAGCACGGCTGAGTTTCGAGGTGTAGGCTTCATCAAAAACAAACTCTTTGAGTTCTATGGCAGCTTTGTGGGCTTCTTCTTTTCCTTTGTCTGAAATAGGGGCATCAATCCAACCGGTGAAGATGTTCTTGAGGTTGTACTCTGAGGCTCCGTGTCGTACGAATACGAGTTTTCCAGGCATTGGGGAGGGGATTAGTGCACAGACATGTTAGGGGAGTGATCTTGAAATGCAAAGTGATTTCACTACATCATTGTCGTCTTTTTCTATAGAATAGAGCTGAATTTTCATCTTTATGGCTAAATCTCGAAAAAAACCGAAAACTCGTGGCAACAAATACGCCCATATGGCTCAGCCACAAGCGGAGCTTGATTATCACAGCCTGGGTATTCTTACTCATGATGATATCTGTATGAGAGCTCAGAATTTTATTCAGCACTGTGCTGATCGTGGTATGCATACGGTTTTGATTATTACGGGAAAGGGCACACATTCTGAACGTGGTCCAGTTATTGGTCCTCTCTTGCGAAAATTTCTTCCTCAACTTCCTCTGGTTCACAAGGTTTCTACTGCACGACGAGATCGCGGTGGAGAAGGGGCTTTGGAGGTTGAATTAGTCTAATCATATTCTTTTACTTTCGCCTGATGAAAAGCGTTCTTTTTCTTGTTCCATGTAAATCGCTCTGATAGCATGCAGAGGACTTTTTTCACCTTTTCTATCATTACTTATGGACTTCGATCAACAACTTCAAGCTCTTATTGAAATGGCTTACCGAGAAGATGGTGAGCGAGATGTGACTTCTGAAAATATATGCCCTGAAGATGATGTTCGTGAAGCGGTGATTTTGGCTCGTCAAGATGGTATTGTTTCTGGTCTTCCTTATGTCGATAAGATTATTCATCATGTGGATCCAGAACTGACTTTTGAACCTTTCCTCGATGAAGGAGAAGAGATCAAGCAACGAATGATGATTGGAGCTCTAGAAGGAAAATCTGCTTCTCTTTTGCGAGTGGAGCGAGTTCTGTTGAACTTCTTGGGAAGGTTTTGTGGGGTGTCTTCACTGACACAGCAGTTTGTTCAAGCGGTTATAGGAACCAATGCTGTTATCCTTGATACTCGAAAGACGATTCCTGGATGGAGATACCTTGATAAGTACGCTGTTACCAGGGGTGGGGGGATTAATCATCGTATGAATGCTACTGACGCCGCTATGATTAAAGATAATCATGTGGTGGTGGCTGGAGGAGTTGATAAGGCTATTGCTGCTTTCCGAGAAAAAGATGCTGAAACTCCTCTCATTGTTGAGGTGCAAAATATTAAAGAACTGGAGAAGGTGATGATGATGAGTAAAGACGTTGCTCGTGTGACTCTCGACAACTTTAGCGTCGAAGACATGACTCAGGCTGTAGAAATGGCTGGTGGAAAGGTTCTCTTGGAAGCGTCAGGTGGTGTGAATCTTGAAAATGTTCGAGAGATTGCTGAGACTGGTGTTCACTTTATCTCTATTGGAGCTTTGACTCACAGTGCTTCGGCTTTTGATTTTTCATTTCAGCTTTCATAAACTGCTGATTCTCTGATCGTCCTCTACAAGGGTTTCTTTGTTTGGCAAGATCAGCTTTTTGCTGTGTCGATAACTTTTTCATAGGCTATAAGTACTTGAATAATATCTTGATATGAAATCATCTGTTCGATCTTTGGGAGTTGTTTTGCTTCTGGCTATAGTTCTCGGAGCTGCTTGGTGGTTTTACCAAGACCAAGTTCCTGTTCCAGAAGAGCCTGTAGAAACTTTTGAGATAAAAGAGGTCTCTCATCATGAAGACTGGATTTCTTTCACCCACCCTTCAGTTTTGAGTGTTCCATTTCTTGATCTTGATTTAGAACTTCTTGAACAAGTTGATGAACTTTCTGTGACCTGGACTCATGCAGGCTTAGATGATGGTGAAGAGTTTCAATTGCAAAAGTTTGTTCCTCAGTCGCGAAAGGCACAGTATCGAATTCATGCAGACTTTGGAAACCTTGTTCCTGGCAAGAACCACTATTTGCTAAAAGCTAAACGTATTACGCGCGAAGGAAATTTGGAGAAGGTTAAGGAGTTTGAAACGGAGTTCGATCTCGATTTTGATTTATCTGCGCTCGAGGCTTTCCGATCAGAAAACATTCAACTCGTTGATTTTCCTCAGTCGACTGACACCAACGAGCTTGATTTCTTCGGGACATTAACGAGCCCTGCTGAAAGCATGAGAGCTTTTTCTTATCACCCGAAATCTGGGACGGGTACATTCACCGCCATGAATCGCTACGAAGCTGGATCTTTGAACTTTGATTACTTTGCTAAGGAATCTTATAACAACCTTCAGTCTGGAGAGAATGTTTATGTCTTCGAAGCCTACGATACTGATGAGCAGCTGCTTTCTCGTGCTCGCTTTTCTTTGGAGTCTTCTCGTTTGACGCTTGCAGAAGAAGTTCAGAAGAAGTTTGGAAACTTCGACAAGGTTCGAGGAGGCTGGTACCAGTCGAGTTTATTGCCTTGGTTTCTTTTCCGCCCTGTTTATGAGGATGTGGTTTATCAGGCAGAAGAAGGTATGGTGACTTTTGCACGACCGACCTTGCTTTACACGGCGGAGTCTTACAAGGATGTAAAGCTTTGTGATTACTTGTCGGAGACGAATTACGAAAGTGATGATGTGATTTTCAGAGGCTTTTCGTATGAGACCTGCCAGGAATATTCACGTGGAGTGATGGTTTATGATCGTGCTGTGTCTGCGTTGACTTGGGAAGCAGCTATGACAATCCCTGTAGATGAATACAAAGATGTCGCTGACGAAACCACCAGTGCTTTTGTGATGATTGAAACGATCGGTATGGAGAATCAGCCTGTTTCACTCTCGTCTGATGTGCTTACAGAAAGCCCAGCATTTGTAGAGGAAACTCCTGCTGATGATGAAGGAGTGAAAGAGCCACAGTATTTTGTTGTTCAGATGCTCATCACTCAGAATGCTGAGTATGATGGTGAACTCGTGGGTGATATAGAACAAGAGCTCGATGAAGCTCAAAAAGCAGAGTTCTCAGAGATCAAAGAAATGCTGTCTGCTCATCCTGCTGAACTCTTGTTTGAATCCTTCCTTCAGAAGGATTAGCAGCTGAAGTTCATGAGGGAATGATTTGAACTCCTTTCAAGGTCAGTGCCTCGATAAATCCTTCTGTTTAGGGGTATTCTTTTAGGTGGTTTATTTTTTATTCAAATTTTATGAAAGACAGTACATGTAATGAAGTCTCTGGGGCAGCCTGGATGATGCGTATGTTTTTAGGAGGATATCTCCTGGTGATGGGATTGACAATGCTTCTTGGTTACCAAGGATCTGTTGATTATTTGATGAATGCCTCTGGAAATCCTCAACTGGGTATGCTTATGCCCGTTAAGAACGTTGTTGCTATGTTAGTTGCTTATTCATGGCCAGTTGTGAAGCCATTGATTGGATTGTCATTGCTTACAGGTATCAAGAAGTTTTGGTCTTTAACAGCGCTTTACGTTTACCTTTTGCTCTTCCTCTTGAGCCATATGATGGCTTCAGATGTGAGTGGTGCAAGTTTCGTTCTGCTTATGGTTCTCTTTGTTTCTTGTATGATGGCATTCTCTGGTATGTCTGGATCAAAGAAGTAAATCATGGAGCATTGATGAAGATGATTATCGTGAAACCCCGCACGTTTTGTGTGGGGTTTTTTGGTGTACGACGGTATGCGATCAGGTAGAGTAGAGTCCCTAAATGATTTTGTGCATACTCCTGTTCTTATCATCGGATCGGGCTTGGCCGGCCTTTCTGCTGCTTATAGCCTTGCTCAAAGGGGTGTAGAGTGCACGGTTGTGACGAAAGCAACTGATGTCGAATTGGGGACGAACACTTTGTATGCTCAAGGAGGTATTGTCTCTCGCCCTGATGGTGATAGTCCTAAGGCTTTGGCAGATGATATTTTAAAGGCTGGTGCTGGTATTAATTCTTTGGAGGCTGTGCAGCAGATGTGTGCTGAGGGCGTTGACTTGGTGCAGCAGGTTCTGATTGATGATCTGCATATTCCTTTTGATACGGTTGAAGGTTCATTTTCATATACGCAGGAAGCGGCTCATCAGGTTCCTCGAATCCTACATGTGAAAGATCATACCGGGAAAACGATTATGGAATTTTTGAAGAGGGCGACTGCTGATCACCCCAAGATTCGGTTTTTATCGTCTCATGTCTTGGTTGATGTCTTGACGACAGCTCATCATTGTACTGGATACGAGATGAAGTACGAGCAGAATTGGTGTATTGGCGCATACCTTTATGATCTGCAATCACAGCAGGTGCAAACGGTTACAGCTCGATACACGCTTTTGGCCACTGGTGGTATTGGTCAGCTCTATCAGTTTCACACCAATGCTGAGCATGCTTATGGTTCGGGATTAGCGGTGGCCAATCGTGCTGGTGTTCGGGTTATCAATGCGCATTTCGTTCAGTTTCACCCGACGGCATTATGGACAGCTGATTCAGGCAGAAGGTTCTTGATTTCTGAAGCCTTGCGCGGTGAAGGTGCAAGATTGATGAATCATGAGGGTGAGTTGCTGATGGATGCATATGAAAAGAAGGATTTGGAATCTCGGGCTATTATTAGCCGTGCTCTTGCAGAAGAGCTGGAGAAGTCTGGTGAAGAGCATGTCTATTTGAATATTGCTGATTATTACACCGGCTCTGTTGCGCTTTCTGAACGATTTCCAGCAATCTACCAGCAGTGTTTAATGAAGGGGATTGATATCAGCAAAGACCCTATACCTGTGGTGCCTGCTGAGCATTTCTTTTGTGGTGGCATTAAAGTTGGGAAGCATGGCCACACAGAGCTTCCCGGTTTGTTTGCTGTTGGTGAAGTATCTTGTACAGGAGTTCATGGTGCTAATAGATTGGCTTCAACCTCATTACTCGAATGCCTGACTTGGGGTACAAAATCGGGAGAGACCATTGCTGGTTTGGTTCAGGATGCTGAATCCAAGTCACCTGGATATTTGGAAAAAGCTTTTGCTTTGGTAAAGCCTTGGGAGAGTTTTGGTACGGCTATTGCAGATCCTGAGTTAGTAGCTCGAGAGAAGGATCAGATTCGAAAACTGATGTGGTCTCATGTTGGGATCTTGAGAACGGAAGAGAAGCTCATCGAGGCTCGTGATGAACTTCGCAAGCGTTGGGGTGTTGTTCATGAGCTCTATACTACTCATGCTTTGAGTGAAGATTTGCTGGAATTAAGGCATATGGTAGAAGCGGCTTATTTGATTGCTCATTCAGCAGCTAGCTATACGAATATCCAAGACAGTTTAGGTGGTCATGTGCTTCGGGATTAGTGCTTGATAATGGCTCTGTATCTATTAAAATGGGTGTTTTTGTGCTATACTGGAGGAAACAGAAACAAAAAACATGTCAAAAAAAATCCAAGAACTCATTGCTCGTATTCGTTGCACATCTGGTCAAACCCTGATTTCTTTTGGCTTGGTCTTTGTGAGTCTCATCATTCTTTTGATGGCTTTTCGAGTTAATTTTGATCAAAATGCTTTGTTTACTCGTGTGATTACTGTTGATTCTGCGGGGCAAGAACGAGTTCTCAGTTTCCGTGAGTATCGATCTGAAACAGCACGAGATGTATATGATGAGTTTTCTGAGTGTCTGCAAATCAATGAGCTGTTCGGTGACGGAACTGGTCAGGAATGTGATCAGCTTGAATCTCAGTACTGGTGCATCAAAGAATCAGGTGATCAGGAACAAGTAGCATCATGCGCATAGATTTCTTTCTTGGGTATTGAATTCCTTTGCTCTTGGTTTTTTTTCATGCTTTAATGCGAGTGGTTTGTAATAATCACATTGGAACAACTCTTTCAGCAGTTTCGCAATAAAGGTTACCGACTTACAA
>CAYGRJ010000053.1:0-6942 GCA_964352285.1 uncultured Candidatus Peribacteria bacterium | reverse complement strand
ATCCTGTATGGGGCAATGGTAGGTATTGGTTTTGCTATTGCAGAAAACGCCTACTACTTTATTCGAGCTATAGAAGCCTTTCAACTCAGCTCTCATTTCTTGGCAGTGTTTAGTATCCGATCCTTTGGAACAATGCTGGCTCATACACTGTTTACTGGTATCTTTGGGTTTTATTTTGCAAAAGCTTATTTCTCACCATTTATCGACACCTCGAAGAGTGATGAACACATCCTGAAGCGGATGAGAGGACATGTTAGCAAAGCGCTTCGGCTTCATATGACTTTCTTTCACCTCTTACCGGGCGTGAAAGACATTGAACAAGATAGAAGCTTTAGTCGAGCTGCTGTTATTATTGAAGGATTCTTAGTTGCTAGCTTGGTTCATTTCTTCTATAACGCGATGATCAAACTGGAAGTCTTTGGGAGGAGTTGGACCTTCTTAATCATTCCGCTGATCTTTATGGTGGCCTGGTTACTCTGGAGTCACTTCTTCCTCAGGATGTACAATCGTATCATCGATATAGCCGTGGTAGCTCGCGGAAGACTAAAGGTCAGGATTCATTAGTACCGGGCTATCCCTTGAGAAATTCAGCATTTCGAGTATGATGTATGGGCTTTCTGAAGCCTTTTTATGAAGTACCACGTCGAAGTTCACGGATGCCAAATGAACACCTCTGATGCCGAGAGGGTTTCTACTGTGTGCGAACGTAACGGCTTTGTTCAGACAGACGACTGGAGGGATTCAGATATGTTGATTTATGTAAGCTGTTCGATAAAGCAAAAGGCTGAAGACAAGATCGTTGGTCATATGAAAGAACTTGAACAGATGAAAAAAACCAACCCCAACTTAAGAGTTGGGATTTCTGGGTGCATGGTTCGAACAACGAGCTCTCAGGATGATGAAGATAAAGATAAGATATTGAAGGTGATCCCAACGGTTGACTTTGTGTTTCGCATGGAGGACCTCGATCAGCTCGACTATATGTTAAGAGATGAAACCTCAAACGACTTGGGGAAAAACTTTGGTGATCCAGAGTACCTCAACACTCCCCCAAAGATTTCTTCAGGTCATCGAGGCTATTTGCCGATCATGTCTGGCTGTGATAATTTTTGCACCTTTTGCATTGTCCCCTACTCACGTGGTCGAGAACGTTCGCGACTGCTGAGTGAAATTCTGAATGACGCGAAGAGAATGGCAAAAGAAGGCGTCACAGAGCTGTTGCTCTTAGGGCAAAATGTAAATTCTTTTGGAAACAAAAATGACGTCTACGATGAGATTTATCAAGACGATGAACAACACCAGGCCTTTACCAGACTACTGATGGAGCTCAATAAGGTCGATGGTATTCGCAGAATCAAATACACTTCTCCCAACCCGAAGGACATTACTGAAGAGCTGATCATCAAGATGGCAGAGCTCGACAAGGTCTGTGAATACGTTCATCTCCCCGTTCAGTCTGGTGATGACGCTATGCTCAAGAGGATGAATCGTCACTATTCAACAGAGCATTTTTTGAGCCTCGTTGATTTGATTCGTAAGCATATGCCGAGAGCCGGAATCACTACTGATGTCATTGTAGGATTTAGCGGTGAAAATGAAGAGCAGCACCAAAACACGGTGAAGCTATGTGAGTCTGCACGCTTTGATTTGTCTTATACTTCTCAGTATTCAGAGAGGAGGCAAACTTATGCAGGAAGGTTTTTGAAGGACGATGTATCGAAAGAAGAAAAGAATCGCCGTTATCACGAAGTGAATGATGTGATTAGAAAAACATCACATGAAATCAACAAGCAATATGTCGGTGAAATTTGGGAAGTCTTGGTTGATGACATCAAAGATGGTCTTGCCTGTGGAAAAACACGAACAGCCAGAAGTGTGCGCTTCCCAGTTGGTGAAGAAGTACAGACTGGGGACTATGTAGAAGTGATAATCAGCAATGGTCTCGAATGGGTTTTGGAGGGAGAGCCAGTCACCGTAACGCTCCTAGCACGTCATCGGTCGCTTCGGCAACAGGAAGTGGTTTCCGGTTTGGAGGTCGTTGCTGCATAATGGAGTTGGATTAATAATGATTATGGTACACAACTTCTCCCCCTTCCTGATACAGTTCAGTGAGAGCTTCGGACTCCGATACTATTCCCTTGGATACCTGGTAGGTGTTTTGATGTGCTACTGGTTCCTGGTAAAGGTCGCCAAGTTTGAAAAGAGTAAAGTTGAAGACTTCACGCTCTATGGATTTCTTGCGGTGGTGATTGGTGGACGACTTGGTGAAGTTTTTTTCTACCAACCCCACATGCTCCAAGACCCCTTGAGTATTTTAAAAATATGGGAAGGAGGCATGAGTTTCCATGGTGGATTTCTCTTGGTGGCTCTCTGGATCTGGTACTTTACGAAGAAGCATAACTGGGACTTTTTAAAACTTGCTGATGCCTTGGTTGTCCCAGCAATTTTTGGGATTGCCATGACCAAGTTTGGAAACTTCATGAATGGCGAACTCTATGGTCGTCCAACTGATGTAAGCTGGTGTTTTATTTTCCCAAAAGCAGACGACCTCTGTCGTCACCCATCTCAACTCTATCAAGCTCTGGGGAATGTCATGGTTGGATTGAGTTTGACCTGGCTGTACTTTAAAAAACTCCCCAAGGGAACCGTTGCTGCAGGATTTCTGATTGGATATGGACTGGTTCGAACCACCATTGAAATCTTTTGGCGAGAACCAGATTGGGTATATATGGGCATCACATCTGGAACCTGGTTAAGTGTCCCGATGATTATAGGGGGGCTTATAGTACTTCAGTATTCGTGGACGAGATCTTAAAACGGCGTCGGCTGATGAGAAGGTGCATTAGCAGGCATCTGTACTGGTGAGTTGTTTGGGGTTTGGTAATCATTCACACCGAGGCTTTGATGTACTCTATCTACATCGTAGAAGCGAGTTTGTTCTGCCTTAAAGATGAGCTCAACTCCTCCCACTGGACCATTACGATGCTTTCGGATTAAAACATCCGCAATTCCCTTTCTGTCTGTGTCGGGATCATAATAATCTTCTCGATAGAGCATGAGTACGGCATCGGCATCTTGCTCAATCGCTCCTGATTCACGGAGGTCAGAAAGCACTGGCCGCTTATCTGGACGGGCTTCTACAGCACGCGAGAGTTGCGAGAGCGCTATAACTGGAACGTGAACTTCACGTGCAATCTGTTTGAGATTTCTCGAGATTTCAGAAATCTCCTGTACACGGTTATTGGTGTAGCCACCAAGAGACATCAATTGCAGATAATCGATAATAATCATGTCGAGACCTCGTTCCATTTTGAGTCGACGTACTTTTGAACGGAGTTCGGTGATGGAATTTCCGAGACTATCATCGATATAAATATTAGCCTTACTCATTTCATCCATAACCGAACCAATCCTGGCAAAGTCAGTATCATCAAGCATTCCCTTCTTAAGCTTCCAGGAATCCACCATCAGAAGTGACGAGAACATTCTGTCGACCAGTTGCTCTTTGGACATCTCTAATGAAAATATCGCTACTGATTTCTTATACTTGAGGGCAGCATTTTGAGCCATAGAAAGCGCCAAGGCAGTCTTTCCCATGGCTGGCCTTCCTGCCATAACGATCAACTCTGATGGTTTGAATCCTCCCATGATTTTATCGAGATCTCTATACCCACTCTTCACCCCGGTTGTCCTATCTGGATCTTTGGCTTCATGAAGTTCTGCAAACTCTTCGTAACGCTGGTTGAGAATATCTTTAATATGCGTAAAGCTATCTCTTATTAGAGCTTGCGTAACTTGAAAGAGGCTTTGCTCTGACTTGTCTAACAGGTTATCGATCTTTTCTTCTTCGTCGTAGCCATAGCCTTTGATTTCTTCACCAACCTGGATTAGTTTCCGGAGCGTCGATTTGGTCTTCACTATCTGACCATACTCATATATGTGTGAAGAGGTCGGAACTTCTTCTGCAAGTGATGCAATAAATGCAGCTCCTCCCATTTTTTCCAAAACTTTCCGGTCAGCAAGTTTGGCGATAACGGTTGTGAGATCTATAGGCGTATGCTCATTGAACAGCTCTACAAAAACGTCGTAGACCAAAGAGTGTTTATCGTGATAGAAATCCTCTGGCATCAGAAATTCAGAAACCTTCACCAATGATTTATTGTCGATAAGTACTGATCCGAGGAGAGCTTTTTCTGCCTGCTCTGAATTGGGGGGAATTTGGAGTGCCATAAGAGGGATAATGTTCCGGACATAAGAGACCTTATCATAAAGACTTTCAAAAGGCTTCGCAATGTGTGAGTGATCAAGCTTGTGCTAAACTTCTCAGGAAACTTAGATCTCTTGAATAGCCCCTATGAAGCTTAAAGTAATCCTGCTCACACTCTGCTTATTTGTTCTCAGTGCTTGTCAGCTGCCAAATAGACTGAATCCTTCTGAAACGAGCAGCACTTCTCATACTGTTGGTATCACTGCCCCCAATGGAGAAGAACTGCGAATCGAACTTGCTCAGGATAATGAAACCCGTGCAAACGGCCTGATGTACAGAGAGCAGCTCGATAAAAATGCTGGCATGGCCTTTATCTTTGAGAGGGAACGCCAGTTGTCCTTCTGGATGAAGAATACCCTGATCCCCTTGGACATCCTCTATATAAATGCAGAAGGTGTCGTCGTTGATATTCAGACCATGTCACCCTGCCCTGCCGAAGAACAACGCTGTCCAAGCTATCTTTCGAGTGAACCAGCTCTCTATGCGATCGAGCTAAACGAAGGTGCTGCCGAGAAGTATGGCTTTGAAGTCGGTTCAAAGGTAGAGGTATCGTCATTTAAATAATTTTCATGCTCAATCCCAAATCATCTCAAGCTTACTTGGTTACCAAACCTGAGAACATGTTTCATCTCACGGGTTTTGATGGTGAAGGATTCGCGATCGTCAGCAAGGAGAGAACGATAGTAGCAACCGACGGCAGATATACCGAGTACGCAAAGACGAAAAAAAAGAGAGGGGTGAAGTTGTTTGATATCAAAACGGGTTGGCCTTCAAAGCTAGATCAAGAACTGAAAAAAATTAAAGATGTGTTCTACGAAGAAGAACACATGACTATATCTGCTCTCTCGCGATGGAAAAAGATCTTGCCAAACAGAAAATGGAGCAAGAGTAAAGGTGCTGTTGAGGATTTGAGACTGGTAAAGTCAGATGAAGAATTAGATAAGCTCAGAATGGCTGCTCGTATTGGTGACCAGATCCTGAAGAAAGTTTTGAAAGAGATGAAGCCAGGAGTGACTGAAAAGCAGATGGCGAATCTTTTCCGTCGCTACTCAGATGAAATGGCGAATGGAGTATCCTTTGATCCCATTGTTGCCTTTGGAACAAACGGTGCTGTCCCCCACCATCATTCAAATAATACAAAGCTCAAAAAGAATGATGCTATCTTGATTGACCAAGGGGTGAACTACCAAGGTTACATGTCCGACATGACCAGGTGTTTTCAGATAGGAAAAGGAATTCTTGAAGTGAATAAGATGCATGAGCAGCTCCTCAAGGCTCAGCAGGCTGGTGTGAACATGGTAAGGGCTGGTATTAAGATTTCTGACTTGGCCAAATCCGTACGAGCCATGCTTGGAAAAGATGAGAAGCACTTCACCCACAGTTTAGGACATGGTGTTGGCCTCGAGATTCACGAAGCTCCAGGAGTGAGCACTCGAACTGATATGATTTTGAAAGCGGGCATGGTTATTACGATTGAACCGGGTCTCTACAAGCCAGGAATTGGCGGAGTTCGCATTGAAGATACGGTGATTGTGACGGATACTGGATGTGAAGTGATCACCAAGAGCAGTAAGAAAACCACCTTTTAATTTCCTCTTATGAACGACGATAAACCTTGGTTACAAAATGACCCTTATGCCGAAGACTTCGGAAGTGGTTCTGAAAGTGAATCGGATATTACGGTAGAAGATGCAGATGGAAATCCTTTGGAAGCTGGTGACTCTGTGATCGCGACAAAAGACCTGAAGGTGAAAGGTTCTGCTGATATCAAGCGTGGAGATGTCTTTAAGAATATTCGACTGACGAATAATCCAGAAGAAGTGGAGTCTGGAAAGATGGTGTTGAAAACCTGCTTCTTTAAAAAGAAGAAGTAGAAAAAGTACAATGTCATTGGTCAAGACGATCAGAACCCAGCTCGCAATGATCATGCTATTATTTGTGGTGATTTTTTATATCTCCTCATGAAGAAACTTCTTTCTCTCTTGGCTCTTTTGAGCTTCAGCATCCCTATGTCATTTGCACTGTCTCAAGAAAGTATAGATGGATATATTTTTTCAGATGTTTCTTCAGGTGATGAAGGTTCAACTGCTATCCAATACGTGAAAGACAGAGGCATTGTAAAGGGCTACTCCGATCTCTCTTTTCGTCCTGATGCGACGATCAACAGGGCAGAGTTTACGAAGATTATTGTTGAAGCAGTTGTTGGTCAAGAACCCTTGGAACATGCTGGTTCTTGTTTCTCTGATGTTGAGTCTGGAGTATGGTTCTATCCTTATGTGTGTTATGCCAATCGAGTGGGCTGGATAAATGGTTATCCCGATGGGAGCTTTGGACCTGCAAACATGATCACCTTTGTTGAGGCGGCAAAGATTGTCAGTATTGCCTATGGGAGTAGTGCGGAAACTGATGTCATTTGGTACCGTCCTTATGTTATGGAACTGGTTAACAAAAAAGCAGCCCCAGCCTCAGTCGACAATGTTTCTGACCAACTCACTCGTGCTGAAATGGCAGAAATAATTTATCGACTCAATGAGAATATTAGGAACTTAAGCTCTAAAACGTATGAAGAACTTGGTGGTCAAAACCAAGCTCAAGAAGAAGAGCAAACTGGCTTCCAATTCCCCTACTCATCTACAGACTCAAATACAGGTGCTGAAGTGAGTATGATGGTGAGT
>CAYGRJ010000052.1:0-6948 GCA_964352285.1 uncultured Candidatus Peribacteria bacterium | reverse complement strand
CAGGAGTAGATGATTCAGTGATCACCGTACGAGTGGCATCAGCATCGTATCCAAAGTTCGTGAGGTCGACTTGAAGATCATTGCTCGTCGCGAAATCAAAATCATTATGAAGAGCAAAAACAAATCGATCCAAAGTCGTATCAACAAAACGTCGGAAGAAAACAGAACTTCCTATCGTCGGTTGTGTTGTCGAATTGTCTGTCGGTATATCAGAGGCCACCACTCCAGCTGGGATATTGATGAATGTCTGCTGACGATCCATACAAAACACTGTATTCACCCCATCCAATCCAGAAACAAGACTTCGAGAAATCGTTCCTCCACTCGCATCTACAGCCCCAAAGATTTCAAGCGCAGCTTCATCATTAGCAAAGTCACAAACACCTGGACTATCCACATCCACTTCAGCTGTCCCAGCCACAGTAAAGTCCGCAAAGTCATAAATAGTCGATCCACCCGTTGCAAAAACCTGAGTAAATCCAAGTCCATCTATCGAATTATTATCAATCACCAAGTCTCCATTTGTAGCTTGAGAATCCTTCAGATAAATCGTCCCTGCAGGACCATCATTGCTATTACCAGCATTATCTCCACCATAAGCCGTCACATCATCATTCGTCACCAGATCAGAAATAAATGTGGCATTACCAGCATCGGCAGCACTATCATAGTAGAATGCAATACGTCCTCCAGAACCTCCTCCACCAATAGAACCTGGAATACCACCATTTGCAGTAATTGACCCAGTCCCGCTAAGATCTCCAGTTGTCACCAACCACACAGATCCTCCAGCTCCACCCCCACGAGCAGAACTCGTAGCAGCACTCGCGGAAATCGTTCCATTATTTGTAAGGTCTACAGTGGTTAATTTAATCACTCCTGATCCTGCGGTTCCTCCAAAATTAGAACTCGCACCAGACCCAGGATTGCTTGGCTGAGTCACACTACCATGTGCTTGCGTATGAATCTGTGCAGGAGAAGCACTCGCATCACCAGCATGTCCTCCTCCTAATTGCCCATCATCGGTCCCTCCAGAAACCAGTCCGCTGGCATCTGGCCCATAGTCAGGTCGGAATCCTTTATCAGAAACATCTATACCTGCACTCGCATCATTGATGATCGTATTCCCCGTCACCGTCACATCCAGTTTATATGGAGTAGCACCTGGAGTCGTAGAAGTCGTTGCTTGGTGAGTCAAAGTACTCGCATTATCAAGAGTCAGATTTCCACCAACATTAAAGGTTTCAGCTGAAAGCGTAGAAGCATTGTCTACCAACACATTTCCCGTAGTCGTGAGTGTCGCACCTGTGATCACACCTGCTCCATTATCGATCGTCAAGCTTGTGAAGGTCAATGCATCTGGAATCGGCGCAATCTTCGTGGCTACTAATCCTCCATTATCGATGATCAAGATTCCTTGTTCGTTTGTATGAATATTTTCATCTTCTATATAGATCGTACCTGCTCCACCTATCCCTCCTGTATCCACAGCACCTGTTTGAGCTTCCAAGGTATACAAGTCTTGCGGAGCTGTCGCATTAATTCCACCAAGAGTCGTATATTCAACAGCAATGCGTCCTCCAGATCCTGATCCTCCAATACTTTGAGCAGTACCACCATTTGCACGGATTGTACCAGCCCCACTTAAGTTTCCACTCGCATCAATCCACACAGAACCTCCAGCTCCAGTCGCTCGACCTGAGTCAGAAACCCCATTGGCATCAATTACCCCAGTAGCATCAACCGTCAAATCAGTGGTCGTCAACTTCAAGGCTCCACCACCATCAGGATTCGAGGAATTACTTGTTCCAGCACTAGCACCTGGTAGCTCTGGTTCGAAGATGCTACCAAAGGCACTTACCAGCACACTTGCAGAAGCATGCGCTCCACCATTTTGAGAATTGGATTCTCCGAGTATTGGATCCCCAGAACCATCTGCCGTGTATCCAGCATTAAATCCTTTCCCGACCAAGTTGATCTGACCACTAGTCAAGACATAAGTATCACCAGTCACATTCAAGATCATCTTTTGAGTGGTCACCGTATCAGTATCGATACCAAATAAGATTCCAGAATCCTGCACAGTGATATCTCGAGCAGCATTCACAGTCCCCACCACAACCTCAGCAGAACCTTGAACGATAAGATCACCGATATTCAATGGTGTCGTTAACACCGTATTGTTCAGTCCATTAATACCATCATTATCGAGGATCAACTTCGCTTGCGCATTCGTTTGAGTAGCAGTATTTCTGATAAAGATAGTACCCGCTCCACCATCATTTCCGTTTCCAGGATTATCTCCACCGCTCGCTTCGATCGCAGATAAAGTCGTAGAAGGGTCAGATCCTCCAGCATGGAGAATCGCAATACGTCCTCCTCCTCCTCCTCCACCTATACTTTCTGGGTCAGAACCATTTGCTGTAATCGATCCATTGAGTGAACTCGAACCCGTAATGGTCAAATTGACCGTACCACCAGCACCAGCTCCACGCCCATTCACAGCACCATCTGCTGTGATAATCGCTCCTGCATCCATAGTCATATTCGCAGTGCTCACCACAATCGATCCTCCACCATTATTACCCGCTCCACTTGATATTTCACTACCACCTGATCCTGGTTCGAATGGGTTATCAAAATCTCCATAAGATCCTCCATCATTAAACTGTGAACCATTCCCTCCATGAGAACCTCCACCTTGGAAAGTCGCTCCATAGTCAGTCGTCGCTCCAGCACCATCCGTAGTAAATCCAGGAGCAAATCCCTTCCCATCAAGATCAACACGAGAGAAGCTATCAATATAGAAAGTATCAGTCACCGTCAGCACCGTTCTATTCGTAGCAGAACTTTCCACACCTGGAGTAGCAGCATGAGTCAAGATACATCCGTTGATCAGGCTCAGATTGTCCACTGTGTGAGACCCTGTCATCGTAATGATCACATCAGGATCAGAAACCAATTCCTTTGTCCCATCACAAACCACATCACCAGAGAATGGACCACTCGAACTCGTCGTAATCAAAGTAGGATTTAAGACTTCAAAGTCTCCAGTAGAGGCTTGTGAAGCACTTGAATCAACAGAAGTAATCCTCACACGTATATCGGTATCAGCAACTCCACTATTAGCGACTCTATCCGCTACAGAATCCCAAATGAAAGTGTTAGCAGATCCACCACTCGTACAAGTAGCTGCTTGGATCACATTTTCTACCACTCCATCTGCATTTGCAGCACTGACAAGCGTTGCATCTGCCCATCCTGCTCCACCATCTTCAGAGAATTCTACTCGAATTTCTCTATCCAAGTCTTCATCATTCGTACAAGTGTAGCTCAGAGTAATATCCTCTGATTGCTGACTACCCGGAGTACTGATACCAAGTGTCGTAGTCGACGTACCAGCTCCGATTTCTACAGTATCTACAAATTGTGGGATAGAATTATCCAAAGCACCATTCGCTTCGATCTCGAAGACATTGAGACTCCATTGTTCACCAACAGTATGCTCCGCAGTGACAATTTCTTGTGGTCCACCAAGACCAGCATTCCCATCGTTGTAGTTTTGTGTGATTTGAGCCAGTGAAAGCACATGATCATAGAGTTTGAATTCATCCGCAGATCCAGCATATGGACCATAGGTATCACCTCTCGCAGCAACGTCTCGAGGACTTCCACCGATATCTGTACCTGGGTAAGCATCTTGTCGAATACTCTTAATACCTGTTCGCACCAATGTTCCATTTAAGTAGAGTTTTGGTCGTTTGAGATCATAAGTCACCACGATGTGGTTCCATCCAGAGATAGCCGCATCGTATACCAATAGCGAAGGTAAGTGATCATCACCATGTTCAAAGACAGAGACACCATTAGTACCTACAGAAATCCCCACACCTACATCAAGTGCTCCCTTCTGTGGTGGGAAGACAACATAACGCTGTCCATTCGTTCCACTGATCGTCAGATCAGCATTTTGCTCAGTAGTAGAAACACGAGTCGCACTTGGATTCACCCAAAGCTCCATTGAGAAAGTATTGGCAATAGCTGTATCAGCAATATCTATCGATCCATTTGCTCCAGAGAATTCGAAACATCCACCAACCTGACAACTCGCACCAGTAGCAAATGTCGGCCCTCCTGCAATATAGGTTGATACATTTCCTCCATTCGAAGTCGAAACACTCGACGTCGATACCGCTCCGTTCAAATACGATTGGTAAAGCGTTGTCGCCGCACAATCAGTGATCCGTACATTTGCGATGAAGGCTTCTTGGCTCACTCCATCAGCATCTGACTCTGAACCGATCAAGACTTCGTCAATGGTCTTTCCACTCAAAGTCGAAAGATTAATCGATCGAGCATAGTATCCTGTAGCGATATTCTCACCTGCATAACTATTAATATCAGTATTCGGGTGCGAGCTCAGAGCATTCTGATCATTAAGACCTGCATTTCGAAGCAATGATGCATCATTGAAGAGCAGATCTACAGCAATGTATTCATCCAGTCCTTTCCAGGCAATTTCGTACTCCAGACAAGAAGTCGCAGGCAATAAATATCCACCAGTAACCGTATCTATAGAATCATATCGAGATTGATCTCCTCCTCCTGTAAGAGTAGAAGTCACTCGAATAGCTGACCCTTCTGTACGCGCTCCATCTCGGTTATTTCCAGAGATATCTTCTTGAGTATCAGTAGTATTGAATGGATAGCTGTTTTCCATAAAGAACTCAGCAGGAGACCCGCCAGCACCATCTGGATCGACGGTCCATTGATATCCAGCAGTGACACCTCCAACGGGAAGTCCTCCATCAAATGTAGAAATCACATCAGTATCTTCAGTCACAAACCCACCTACTCCATTCAGAGACATCCCTCCAAGATTGGTAATAATCGTAACCGTATTGCTCGCATCACTCGCTTGCTGAATAGCTCCAGCAGCAGTGATAGGAGTCAAAGTCACCTGCCAGTCTTCACCAAGACTGGTCTCTGCGCTCTTCCACTGAGCAGGAGCAGGATTACCAGCACCCATCTCAGAACTCATTTGAGAAATCTGAGCAGCAGATAATACTCGAGGGTAGACCTGGAACTCATCCAATTCCCCTTCAAAATAATTCCAAGAATTGACAAAACGTCCTCCGATAGCATCCGTTTGACCAGAACTAAAACTTCCGTCAGGAGTCCAATCCGTAGGGTTTCCAGAAGGGTAAGTAATCGTTTGAGGATTTCCATCAACATAGATAGCCCCCGTATTTCCATCAAAATCAAGGACAACTGCCACATGATACCAAGTACCAGGAGTAAGAGATAAACTCGCTGCTGTCATAAGCTTATCTTCATTTGGAGCTGTGGCCGTCCACACAAACTGTACGACAGAAGGTCCAACAACCACTCCTCCAAAACCATGACCTCCAGAAGCTCCTGCACCAGCTACATATTGTGGAACACTTCCCATCTCAACCATAAAACTATACGTAATAGCTGAAGACTGTCTCATTGGCGAATTTGTCCCAAATGTGACTCTCTCTGTCGACCCATCAAAATCCATACTTCCACCCACCTGACCCGGGTCGGTATATTGTGGCGTCCCCACAACTGTTCCATTGTTCCCCTCACCAGAGAAATCCGTCTGAGTCGTGGCATTATTATCAAATGG
Organism: uncultured Candidatus Peribacteria bacterium; assembly: GCA_964352285.1. Lineage (GTDB taxonomy): Bacteria > Patescibacteriota > Gracilibacteria > JAUYGZ01 > JAUYGZ01 > CAYGQA01. Next base: position 1,295 of record CAYGRJ010000052.1, on the reverse strand, counting down.
AATATTAAGACCCATCACATTAGCCGCATCTACAGTCCAAGTGTAAGCACCACGGTCAGTTCCATTGAACCCTAAGCTTTCATTATAAAACACAGAGGTATCCAGATCTTGCCCAGATGGCAAATCAACATCTGCTGGTGAAGCAGAGTAGGTCGAATTCTCAAGCTGAACAGCATACGGATTAGAAATCGTCACTGTATTCGTGATCGGAGCAGCAGTATAAATCTCTCCAGCTGCACTCATCGGTGTCATGGTCAACTGCCATACTTCAGCAACATTCGTTTCTGCAGAGTTAATAATCGTCGGACCACCCGCATTATTGGTATTTCCATCTGCATAGAGTACACAAACCTGATTATCAGAACTTGCTCCACAAGTTGTAGCTGGACCAGTAAGTGCTCGAGAATAGATCTGGAATTCATCCATACGACCCGAGTATGGGAAATTACCATTCCCATAAGCTCCCAAACTCAACACTCCAGTAGTGGTATCGATAGGGCTCGCTAAAGCCTGAGTGTTCGCATCCAGAGATCCATCAATATACAATCTCATAGTAGATCCATCCCAAGTCGCGACCACATGATGCCAAGTATTCAGGCTCAGCGAACTCGCAGAAGTCAGTGTGGTATTGGCAGCAGATTTTCGAAGCCGGAAACCAATATTTTGGTTGCTTTGATAGAGCTCATACGCCCCAATACCATCGTTAGTATTATTATTCTTTATGATCATTTCTACCACCTCAGAGGCAGTCCAATACACCCACACACTCAAACTGAACTCCGAATCTAAATCTAAACTATTATCATCCAAAATATCGATCTGATCATCAATACCATCAAAATCTATACAAGATCCCACCTGACAATTCGCAGGCGTCGTTTCTGGCACCGCAGACCCATTGACCGTTCCATTATTCCCCTCACCAGAGAAATCAGTCTGAGTCGTCGTATCATTATCAAACGGCATATTCAAAGCCATCAAATTTGATCCATCTACCGTCCATGTGTAAGCCCCAACATCTGTTCCATTAAATCCAGAAACAGCATTGTAGAGCACATCAGAATCAAGATCTTCTACAGAAGAAAGCTCTGTAACTCCGCCTTCAAGCTCCACTGTATAAAGATTCGTCGCTGTCGAAGTATTACCAGATGAAACCTGTGCCCCTATCAGACCATTTGATTCGACAGGATTAAAGTTCATATCCCAAACCTCTCCTCCAACAGTTTCATCAGCTGCAATCACAGATGGACCAGCTACAGAATTTGTAAAGTTATCTGTATACAATTGTTCTATTT
>CAYGRJ010000051.1:0-6965 GCA_964352285.1 uncultured Candidatus Peribacteria bacterium | reverse complement strand
TTTTATGGCTGAAGAAGCGAAGGCTTTTGATAATTTTCGATTGCTGATGGATACGAAAGCCGTGGGTTTGGTGAGAAAAGGAGACAAGGTGCATGGTGTGGAGATTGATGGTCCAGATGGAAAAGATCAGATTCTTGCTGACCTGGTAGTAGGTGCTGATGGTCGTTTTTCAAGCATTCGAAATTTTGCAGAGATTCCGCTTCAAAAAATGGGTGCTCCTATGGATGTGCTCTGGTTTAAGTTGCCAAAAATTAAGGAAGATAAAGAGACACCAGGAATTTATGCTCATGTGAAGCCTGGTAAGCTAGCTGCTCAGCTGGATAGAGGTGATCATTGGCAGTTCGGTGGAATCGTGGCGAAGGGTGAGCTTTCTAAAATTCATGGAAAAGGAATGAAAGCCTTTCAAGATCGTTTGATAGAAATCCTTCCAGAAGTGTTTAGCAAGCGATTACGAGCTTTGGATTCCTGGAAAGATATTGGGGTGTTTCAAGTAGATTTTGGAAGGGTAAAGCAGTGGAATAGGCCAGGTCTTCTCCTGATAGGTGATGCGGCTCATGTGATGTCTCCTGTAGGAGGAGTGGGAATTAATTATGCCGTGCAAGATGCTGTGGTTGCCGCCAATGTGTTGGTGAAGCCACTCTTGGAAAAGTCATTGCAGCAAAAACACCTTGCAGAAATCCAGCGCCAGCGGATCTGGCCAACACGTGTGGTGCAGTGGTTTCAGGCTTTTGCGCATCGGGTGTTTATCAAGCAGGCCTTGAGGCCTGATAAGCCTTTAAAGGCTCCGTTTTTTGCACGTTTTGCTTGGGTTCGGCAGATGGTGGCTCGCTTCATTGCCTTTGGTTTGTGGCGAGTGAGCGTGGTGGAATAGTATTATTGGTATACATCATGATCACCAATTGCTATGAGGGCTATTTTTTCTTTACCTTCATGTTGGAAAATTATTCGATCCTTGTAATTTACTGAAAAACTCCAAAAACCTTTGAGCTTTCCCTTGAGTTTATGGGCTTTGAGATAAGGGTGCTCGGGATTTTCTTTGAAGAGCTGAATTTTTTCTTTGGCTTCTTGCTGAAGTAACGGGGGTAGTTTTTTGAGTTGCCGTAGAAACTTGGCTTTGTAGACGATTTTCATGAAATGCTTTGAGGTTTTTTAGACTTTTTTAAGCAGTTCGTCGAGTTCTCCTTCTAGGCTGGGTTCTTTTGAAGCGAGAATCACGTCTTCTACGGCCTTGTCTTCTATGTATTTTTTTATGGCTTTCCGAGCAGCATCGGCTTTATTGGCAGCATCACCATTTTTTACGAGTTTTTCTAGTGCTTTGAGGAGTTCTGCAGGGAGAGGTACTGATAAAGTGCTCATGTATTATATTATCATATGATAATATAATACTACGCTTTCTTTTCTTGTTTTTCAAGTTTATTTGGAGAGCTTAGCTATATGGTGGACTTTATCTCTCATATGCAATGCGATAAATAGCATTGGCATAGTCGTCGGAGACCAAGAGAGATCCGTCAGGGAGCACTTCGACATCTACTGGTCTTCCCCATACGGATTCCCCTTTGAGCCAACCTTCGGCGAAGGGTTCATAGCTTGTGCTGCCATCGCTGTTCTGACGAACCATGCTGACTTGGTAGCCAATTTTTTTGCTCCTGTTCCAAGAGCCATGTTCAGCGATAAAGATTTGATTCCTGTAGCTTTCGGGGAATTGTTGACCCGTATAAAACCTCATGCCGAGTGCTGCCACGTGCGGCCCAAGGATTTGTACAGGAGCAGTGAATTCATCACAGCTTCTTCCGGTAAACGTTTCGTCATCGAGGTTTCCTTGATGGCAATAGGGGAAGCCGTAGTGCTGTCCTTCTGTGTTCAAGACGTTTAACTCGTCTCCTGGGAGATCGTCTCCAAGCCAGTCAGCACCATTATCGGTGAACCAGAGTTCTTTGCTGATAGGGTGCCAGTCGAAGCCGACGGTGTTTCGGATACCATTGGCGATGACCTCGTGAGTTCCTGTACTGAGGTCTAGACGCGTGAGTGAGGCATAGATGGGATCTTCTTCGCCACAGATATTGCAGGGGGCTCCAACGGGCACGTAGAGCTGTTCGTCTGGTCCAAAGCGGATGAACTTCCAGCCGTGATGTCCGTCTGTTGGGTAGTTATCGGTCACTACTTCGGGTTCAGGAGGATTCTCGAGTTGAGACTCGATGTCTTTGAAACGCAGGATGCGGTTTATTTCTGCCACGTAGAGGTCTCCATCTTTGAAGGCCACCCCATTGGGTGAGTTAAGTCCAGAGGCAATGGTGAATTTTTGATCGGCTTTGAAATCACCATCTCGATCTTTGAGGGCATAGACTTTATCGCTAGATCGGTTTCCCACATAAATAGTCCCTTCGGGAGATTGTGCTAATGACCTGGCGTTTTTGATGTTTCCGGCAAAGAGGCTGATGCGGAATCCTTCGGGAAGGGTGATGAGGTCAAGAGGGAGGGAGCTGTCGGAGAGTGCTTCCTCTTCTTCTGTATACAAATTTTGTTCATTTAATTCTGTTTCAGCTGAAGCTTCTTGCTCTTGAGGATCAGGTATGGAGAAGTTGAGGGCTTTCGGTGGTGGCGGATTAACTGATGAGCAGGCCGTGAGGAATATCAGGGCTATTGAGAGCAGTGAGAGTGTTTTCATGAGAATGATGATATGGATCTGATTTGAGTATAGCTTATGGAGATAAGGAGCTTGTTATTTGTGGAGATCTTGATTACTGTACAAATGTTCTTAGTTGATGATTATGCTTCCGCTCGCTGCGCGACTACGGCCCAAAACCCTCGAAGACTTTATTGGTCAGGAGCATTTGGTGGCACCAGGTAAGCCATTATTTGAAGCCATCGAAAAAGGTCATGTGATGTCTTTTTTGTTGTGGGGCCCTCCGGGAGTTGGCAAGACGACCTTGGCGAAAATCTACGCCAAGGCGGTAGATGGAGTGCTGTTTGAGCTTTCTGCGGTGTCTGCTGGTAAGGCGGATGTGAAGAAGGTGATTGAGCAGTTTGTGATGGGAGAGAAGCGAAAGATCTTATTTTTGGATGAAATCCATCGCTTCAATAAAGCCCAGCAGGATTTTTTGCTGCCCTATGTCGAGTCAGGAGAGATTACCTTGATAGGCGCGACTACTGAAAATCCGAGTTTTGAAGTGATCTCTGCTCTGCTTTCGCGATGCCAGGTCTTTGTGCTGAAGCAGCATAGTGATGAAGCTTTGCGGAAGATTATGGACCAAACGGAGTTTGATCTGGATGATGAAGCTGTGGACTGGTTGATCTCTTATGCAAACGGCGATGCTCGTCGACTGCTGACCCTTATGGAGTCCACGACCAGTTTGTATGAAGATGTAACGGTTGAGAGTCTTAAAGAAGCTCTGCAGACCTTTTCTGTTCGCTATGACAAAAAAGGAGAAGCTCATTACGATACGATTTCTGCCTTCATCAAGAGTATGCGAGCGAGTCAGCCAGATGCTGCTTTGTATTATTTAGCGCGTATGTTGGAAGGCGGTGAGGACCCTAAGTTTATTGCTCGTCGGATGGTGATTTTTGCGAGTGAAGATATCGGTTTGGCTCAGCCGACGGCACTGGTTTTGGCGAATGAAGTCTTCCGAGCCGTTGAGACTATTGGCATGCCAGAGTGTCGTATTAATTTGGCTCATGCTGCTGCGTATTTAGCCCAGGCGAAGAAAAGTCGAGCGTCCTACGATGCTATCAATCGAGCAATGGCTGATGTTCAGAAGTTTGGAGAATTGCCAGTACCCATGAAGATTCGGAATGCCCCTACGAAGATGATGAAGGATATGGGCTATAAAGAGGGTTACCAGCTCTATGATCAAGAGTCTTATCTGCCAGAGAAGCTGAAGGGAAAGAAGTACTTGAGAGATCAATAAGTAAAGATTGCTTTACATATTTGTGTTTCTGGAATACAATGGGCATCCGTTCTTTGGTATTTTCGTGGTTTATAAGAAATGAGGTTTCTTATGTCTGATGATAATCGTCCCGGCTTCCTACGTGGGGAAAATGAAGAATTTTCCCCAGTGAAATTAATTCTGACTTGGTCGGGGGTGGCTGTCTTCTTGATAATAGCGATCGCTTGGCTTTTTACTCCTGGAAAATAAACTTTCTTTTTCTGCGCTTTACGCTGAAGAAGACACCCGCGTTGAACGGCGCGGGTTTTCTATATATTCCCTTTTCTTTAGCCATTTGCTAGACTAGTAACCTCATATATTTATCTTTTGAAATGGATTTAGACTTGATGAAGTACGTTGACCTGATGATTGAATGGTCTCTGGCTTATATGCCAAAGGTCTTGATGGCTTTAGTGGTTCTTTACGGAGGGTTTCGAGTTGTTGGAATGGTTACCAAGCTAATGCATAAGGCTTTTCAACATGAAAAGATCGATGAGAGCCTCGGGAGTTTTTTGGAGAGTTTAGTCGGTATTGGCCTTAAGGGTTTGGTTTTGATCACCGTCGCCAACATGGTTGGGATCCAAATGACTTCATTTATCGCTCTGCTTGGTGCGGCTGGTTTGGCTATTGGTTTGTCTCTTCAAGGAAGCCTATCGAATTTGGCTGGAGGGGTATTGATCCTGCTTTTTAAGCCTTTTAAGGTGGGAGATATGATTGAAACCCATGGTCATTTTGGTCGAGTAAGCAGTATCCAGATTGCGAACACGATTTTGAAAACAACAGATAATAGAACGGTGATTATTCCAAATGGAGAAATCTCGAATGGATCGCTTGAAAACTATTCAACTGAGGGGCTCAGAAGGCTCGATATGGTCTTTGGGATTGGTTATGGAGACGATATTGCAAAGGCTAAATCGGTTCTTAAAGACATTATTGAGGCTCAAGAATTCGCCATGAAAGATCCTGAACCTCTGATAGCTGTGACCAATTTAGCTGCAAGCTCTGTGGATATTGAATGCCGAATGTGGTGTAAAGGTGAAGATTACCACGCTCTTCGCTTTGCGATGAATGAGGCAGTGAAATTGACCTTCGATGAAAAGGGGATTTCTTTTCCATTCCCACAGCGAGATGTGAATCTCACACTGAATTCTGCTCTTGATCATGCTCTCGTCCAGAGGGCAGTTGTTGATCGAGCTGAGCAAAGTTCAGTAAATCGAGTTGAAGAGCTTGTGAGCTAACGGAGTTGCTGTATTGACTTTTATCTTTTTCCCTTTAAAATGCCATCGATAAGAGTTGGCAAATGAAAGGAGCTCTTATTATGGGTTCAGATAGAGATTCAAAAGGATTATGGAACCCAGAGAAATTGCTCAATGCAATTTTTTGGGTCTTTGTAGTTTTTTTGATTTTAGGGGTAGTCGCATCAATTTACTCCTTGAACTCGTAAATCACTGGCTTTCGAGCCACTGATAAGAGAGGCGGTACTTGTGCCGCTTCTGTTTTTTATCGCAAGGGTTCTTTAGCTCTGAAGGAGTTTTTGCACGACTTCTTTCACCATGTTTCCGTCAGCTTTACCGCTGAGTTGTCCCATAGCTGCTCCCATAACTTTCCCCATATCAGAAGGTCCAGAAGCACCGACTTGGTCGATAACTCCTTGAACGATTTTTGAGACTTCTTCTTCGCCCATCAGTTCAGGAAGGTAAGCTTCGTAGATAGCTGCTTCGGCGAGCTCTTTATCAGCTGATTCTTGATTTCCTCCCTTTATGAATCCTTCAGCAGCTTCTTTTCGTTGTTTTACGGCTTTCGTGAGGATCCTAAGTACGGCTTCGTCGTCTGCAATCACGTCTGCTCCAGAAACTTCGAGCTTCATGATTTCAGCCTTTATCATCTTCAAGGCTTCTTTTTTGAGTTCGTCTTTGGCTTTCATAGCCACGATAATTTCTGCATAGATGTCGTCTTTGAGCATGGATTGGGTGGCTAGGAGTTAGTATCTGTTTACTAGTAGTCTACATTTTTTTCTGAAGGGCTTCTATCTCATCACGAAGTTCTCCAGCTTTTTCGAAGTTCATGTTCTCTGACTCGAGAGCCATTTGTTGTTCGAGGTGATGGATAAGGTTTGGAATTTCTTCCTTTGGTACCTTCTTCATGTAGGCTTCTTTTTCTTTTCGAGCTTCTTCTTCAGCCATCTTTTCACCGTCGACTATAGAGTTTACGGCCTTGATAATACTCTGAGGAGTAATGCCGTGCTTTTTATTGTGGGCTTGTTGTATTTCTCGACGTCTTTTCGTTTCGTTGACGGCAAGATTCATAGCATTGGTGAGGTGCAGTCCATCTTCTGTCATGGCGTGACCGAGTTCTTTGTCTTTGTCGGTGGATTTTCGCGTGTAAAGGATCGCCATACCTTGAAGGTTACGAGCTGTACGTCCGATGGTTTGGATGAGAGCATCTCGTGAACGAAGGAATCCTTCCTTGTCGGCATCGAGGATAGCTACCAGTGATACTTCTGGGAGATCGAGACCTTCTCGCAGGAGGTTGATCCCGACGACGATGTCGATATCTCCAGCACGGAGCTGTCGAAGCACTTCGATCCGTTCCATGGTGTCGACGTCTGAATGCAGGTATCGAACGTTGAGGTTGGCTTCCTTCAAGAACTCAGTAAGGTTCTCAGCTTGTTTCTTGGTCAGGGTGGTGATGAGTACTCGTTCGTTTTTCTTGAGACGTTCCTGTATTTCATTCATGAGGTCGTCGATCTGGTGCTGTTTGTTGCGAATGCTGACGACGGGATCAATAAGACCTGTAGGCCTGATGATTTGTTCGACGATATCTTCTTTTTTGCAATTTTTAAGTTCGTATTTTCCTGGAGTAGCCGACACAAATAGGGCTTGATTGATATGCCCTTCGAATTCTTCGAAGTTGAGTGGGCGGTTGTCGTAACTCGACGGGAGTCGGAACCCGTGATTGATGAGGTTGTCTTTACGAGACTTTTTCCCTCCAATCATTCCACTGATTTGTGGAATAGTAATATGAGAGTGATCGATCATGAAG
>CAYGRJ010000050.1:1969-7008 GCA_964352285.1 uncultured Candidatus Peribacteria bacterium | reverse complement strand
TGTATGGACTGAATAAGTCAGTTCGTTTTCGCAGTGAAATCAGACGGATGATGATGCTGATGGGAGCTTCTTTTACGGTGATCATTCTGTACTTCTTTATCGTTGGGATTCATTTTTTTTCTCGATTTATCTTGGGTGGTGCTTTTGTTGCCGCGCTCTTTTTTATGAGTTTTCATCGGGTGCTCTGGCGATTGATTCAGCATGCTTTATGGCGGAAAGGGATTGGATGTCGAAGAGTGCTCTTCGTAGGAGGTGGAAAGGTTCTTCAAGAACTGGAAAAGGTGTGGGGCAAGAGTTTGGGGTTTCAGCTCGTAGGGGTTCTGGGGAGTAATGGTGCAGATACCCAACTCAAGAATTTAGGTGTTTTGGAAGAATTTGAGCAAGTGATGAAGAAGTATCAAGTAGATGAAGTGGTTCAGGTGGCAGATGCGAAGGATTCAGCTGGTATCGTTGAGTATTGTCAGCTGAATTATATATCCTACCGATTTGTACCCAACATGCTGGAGGTTCAGCGAACCAATACCGAGATCGATTTTGTGCACGAGATTCCCATCATTACTTTGAGGTCTTCGGCTATAGATGGTTGGGCGAGGGTCATAAAGCGGGTGATTGATCTTATCGGTTCACTTTTTGGGCTGTTGCTGTTTTCTCCACTTTTCTTGCTTGTGGCTTTGTTAATCAAGGCAAGTGATGGTGGACCAGTTTTGTACAAGAGTACTCGGGTTTCGAAGGATAAAGAGTTTGGGATGTGGAAGTTTCGGACCATGGTGGTCGATGCCGATAAGCTGTGGGAAAAGCTGAAGAAAGAACAGGGTGGAAAGCGTGAGGGTCCGCTTTTTAAGATGGAGAGAGATCCTCGTATTACTCGAGTTGGTAGATTTTTGAGGAAGACAACTATCGACGAACTGCCTCAGTTATGGAATGTGCTGCGAGGTGAACTCAGTTTGGTAGGCCCACGAGCCCATATGCCTCGTGAGATTGCTCAGTATGAAAAGCACCATCGGAAGGTGCTGGCCGTAAAAGCTGGTGTGACTGGCTTGGCACAGGTTTCTGGTCGTAGTCATCTCGATTTTGAGCAAGAAGTGAAGCTTGATGTGTACTATTTGGAGAATTGGTCCTTGTGGCTGGATGTAATGATTTTGTTTCGGACGATTTTTGTGTTGTTTGAAGGAGAGTAAGTTGTTGTTGAAAGCTATCGACGGATAAGGCTTAGCGTGTAGGTTTTTTGTTTTATACTGAGTTACATATTCTTAATGGATGGATATGTTTAGAAAATCTGACTCTTCTGATGAGATAAAAGCTCTTGAGCAAGCGATCGTCGAAACGGCCTTTAAGGTGAAGCCGAGTCCTGCTGACTTGAATCAGCAAAAAACACATTCAGAAAGGTTAAGAGTTCTTCGTGAATCTCTCTCTTCGCCTGATCCAGTTCCTAAGACTCGTAATGATGTAGAGGCGGCAATTGAATATGATTCTCCACCAGAACGTGATGGACCGCTTCAGGGTCCAAACTGGGGATATATGAAAGAATATAAAGAAGGGAAGAGGAGGTCTTCTTAGATGTTGAATTGGTGTTTTAAAAACCCTGTACCATGTGGTACAGGGTTTTTTGTTGGTCTTTCTGAGAAAGATCTAGAGAACTCCGCTAGAAGAGAGTACTCCAGCAGCGATGAGACTCACGATGGTCATGAGCTTGATCAGGATGTTGATAGAAGGTCCAGAAGTGTCCTTGAAAGGATCACCAACGGTGTCTCCTACAACTGCAGCCTTATGAGGTTCAGATCCTTTTCCTCCGTGGTGTCCAGCTTCGATGTACTTCTTAGCATTGTCCCAAGCTCCACCAGAGTTGGACATTGAGATAGCCAGCATGACTCCTGTTACGAGAGCTCCAGCGAGCATTCCTCCTAGAGCAGGTGTACCCAGGAGCCATCCAATCAAGACTGGAGAAACCACCGCGATGATACCTGGGAGCATCATTTCTCGGAGGGCAGCAGCGGTAGAGATGTCGACACACTTAGCGCTGTCCCCCATAGCTGTTCCTTCCATGAGTCCATCGATGGTTTTGAATTGGTGTCGAACTTCTTCAATCATAGCGAAGGCTGCACGTCCTACAGCTCCCATGGTCATAGAAGAGAAGAGGAATGGTAGGATTCCTCCGATGAAGAGACCGATCATCACGTTAGGTTCTGCGATATCGATGGTTTGCAAGTTTGCTGATTCTGCAAAGGCTGCAAAGAGAGCAAGTGCCGTGAGGGCGGCAGATCCGATAGCGAATCCTTTTCCGATAGCAGCAGTGGTGTTTCCAGCAGAATCAAGAGCGTCAGTTTTCTTTCGGATTTCTGGACCGAGTCCGGCCATTTCTGCAATTCCTCCAGCATTATCTGCTACTGGTCCATAAGCATCGATAGCTAGTGAAATACCGAGTGTAGAGAGCATTCCTACTGCTGAGATAGCGATACCGTAGAGTCCAGCCCAGCTGAAGCTGAGGTAGATAGCCACACAGATCAAAAGAACTGGAATAGCTGTTGATTCGTATCCAAGAGCGAGTCCGTTGATGATGTTGGTTGCAGATCCTGTTTCAGAAGCTTTGGCGAGTTTCTTTACAGGTCCGAAGTGATCTCCTGTGTAGTACTCCGTAATGAGTCCGATAAGTACTCCAACCACAAGACCAACTACGATTGCTCCGAAGGCGCTCATGCCGTTTTCAGCACCTAAGAAGTGTTGGGTGAGGAAGTAAGAAGCAATAATCATGAGGAATGAAGCAACTGCAAGACCTCTCTTGAGAGCAGAGTGAATGTGTTTTTCTGACTTGGCTCGCACAAAGAAGGTTCCAATGATTGAGCAGATGATTCCTACGGCAGCGATAGAGAAGGGGAGGTAAACACCAGCCATTCCGTAGACACCGTATCCAAGAGTAAGAGAAGCGATAATAGATCCGACGTATGATTCAAAGAGATCAGCTCCCATACCAGCGACATCTCCAACGTTGTCCCCAACGTTATCAGCGATTACGGCTGGGTTACGAGGGTCGTCTTCTGGAATTCCAGCTTCAACTTTTCCAACGAGATCAGCTCCTACATCTGCGGCCTTGGTGAAGATTCCACCACCGACACGAGAAAAGAGAGCAATAGAACTGGCTCCAAGTGCAAATCCAGTTAGGATTTGGAGAGCAGCTTCGATTTCGATATTAGCTACAGAAGTGAGCATGAGGTAGACCAGGGTGAGTCCGGCGAGACCGAGACCAACTACTGAAAGACCCATGGTAGCTCCAGAGCTGAAGGCAACACGGAGAGCATCGCTGAGGCTTGTCCGAGCAGCTTCAGTTGTTCGAACGTTTGCCATGGTTGCTGTTCGCATTCCGAAGAATCCAGCAGTACCAGAACAGAGTGCCCCGATGATAAAGGCAATGGCTGTGTACATTCCTTCGTTGAGTTCAGTACCAGCTTGGTTGAGACCAAAGTGGAGGATGATAGCAATGATAACCACGAAAACAGCTAGAACCTTGTATTCACGAGTGAGGAAGGCCATAGCTCCTTTGGAGATTTCTCCAGCGATCGCTGTCATTTTTTCATTACCAGTTGGTTTTTTCTTGATAATGGAATTAAAGATAAGGGCGGCTACTAGCGCGAGTAGACCAGCTCCAAGAGCGAGTTGAATTTCCATGGGGGAAATGTTTTAAATGCTAAAGATATCGCTGGTGATTGTAGCAGGATTTCTCACTTGCTGTCTAGTTTGTCGTGGTTTTTGGATCTTTAACGCTTTTTGCTTTTGAGTCAAAAACTGATGTGGGTTTGTGGTCCGAGAGAGTTCTTGATACATTAAACTTGTATTTTGTACAAAATAGTCAAAATCTATGCAGGTATACAGTAAGACAAATGCTCGTCAAAATTTCGCATCGCTTTATAATGCGGTGAACTTTGGAGGCCGAGTGGTTGGGATTGGCAGGGGAAAGATTACAGCGCCGAGTGGGATGATCTTGCCGGAAGTTCTTATGGTTCGTATGCCGACTCCTGATGATATGGGAGAGCTCAAAAAAGACGAGAGGGGATTTGATGTCGCCCTCAAAGAGTGGTTGATGGAAAAGATTGTGAAGGAGTTGGAGTAATCCTTATTTCTTTTTCTTGGTAGCTTTTTTAACTGCTTTCTTAGCTGTGCTCACTTTTTTCTTTGCTGTGCTCTTGGCTTTTTTCACGCCTTTTTTGAGTTCTTTTTTGGCCATGGCAACTTCTTTTTCGAGTTCTTGTGCTGCTTTCTTTTTCCACCCATCGATGTTTTTCTTGGCTTGCTTCCCGTAGGTATCTCCTTGTTTCTTCAGTTCTTTCTTGATGTCTTTCACACTTTTTTGAAGTGGGCCTTTGATAGTATTCCAGAAGTTTTGCATCATGGCTTTGGCTTCTTCTCCTACAACTTCTGCTTTGGCTTCTGCAGATTTCTTTTTGTTGAAGTCTTTTCTGACATCATCACCTTTTTTGGTGGCAAAGCTCATGCCAAAGAGGGCACCGGCACCGAAGATAATAGCTGTGAAGAGTTTACGCATTTTAAATTCTTAAGTTTACTGAGGTTTTAAGAATACGGGGATTGTTTTGCTTTTCAATGAAGTGAGATAGCCAGGAGGGGATTCTGGGTTCTTTTTATATCAGGTTTCATCGTTTCTATTTGTGAAACAGTTCTCATTTGTCTGAGTTCTCTTTACAGAAATATGATTTTATCATCCATTGAAAGAGCCCAGTATTCTGGGCTCTTTTGAGTGTTCTATTCGAAGACACCTATATAAGGAAGAAGGTGTTCTATAATTATTTTTATGGCTTTCCCACGATTGAGGAGTTCGTCACCATCAAAAGCTGTTTCAGATTCATCGATAAAACCACTCAGGACGCCGTATATGACCCCATCCATATACCAGCTGTCGCTTGATACCCCCTTGAATTCACGGGATATTTTTTGGGAGAGCTCTCGATTTTTGTTTGTGGTGATGTTTGAGACACGTGCAAGAATTGTTAAAAGTTCAGCCATATTGACGGTTCTCGATGGGTAAACTTTTT
>CAYGRJ010000050.1:0-1959 GCA_964352285.1 uncultured Candidatus Peribacteria bacterium | reverse complement strand
CTGATTAAAATACCTTCATTTTTGAGAGCTTGAAAGCATTTTGCTGACCAGTGGTCCGCAGAAAGGTCACTGAAAGGATCAGAATTGATTTCTGTGCTCTCATAGCCGAGTGCTCTAAAGAGGATGCAGGCGAGGTGTGCTCTGAGGAGTGGGTCATTTGCTGCTGCATTACGCTTTCCGTCAGTAGTAATGGTCTCTTTTCCTTGGATGAGTCCTAGTTCTACGGCTTTGAGAATATAGGAAGAAAAGCTGCTTTCTTTGTACCCTTCGAGGTTCTCGATGTTGGCTTGAATCAGGTTCTTGTTGCTTGTGTTGAGCTTGAGTTTTGTGATCTCTTGGGTTGTTTTTGGTGCTTTACTAGCTGTGAAGTTAAAGCTTAGCGGGTTTGATTCTTTTTGCGGGTTATTTGTGTCAGGCGCAGTTTGAATAGTTCCTTTGATGGTATTAGGAAATTGATTTGTTTCGTGGATGTCGAGGACTTCGTCATTATTGGAGTCTACGTCGAGGTAATTTGGCGTTCCATCTTTGTCATCGTCTGTGTTTCCTTCAGAAATATCAGGGATATTGTCAGCGTCAGAATCTGTATCGAGATAGTCGGGTATTCCACTTCCGTCAGTATCTCGTGGCTCTAGAGGATTGTTACCTGCTTCTTCGCTATCTTGAATACCATCTCCATCTGAATCGATATCTTCTTTATTGGAAAGACCGTCTCCATCCCAGTCTTCGTCACCTTCAGTGTTATCTGGAATCCCGTCGCCATCTCGGTCTCCTTCTTTGGATCTTCTTTGTTTTTTGTTGTCCTTAGACTGGTCACGAGCTTGAAAATTTACGAGATAACTTTCGGATTCTCCGATGAGGAGCTCACTATCGAAAGCTGAAGAGCTTGCATCCCATGGTCTGTTTTTTGGATTAGCAGGATGGTCAGTTATCGTTACTCGCATGTAGGTTCCTTTTGGATGGGTTTTGAGTGTTTTTTCTAAGAAGAAAGGTATATCGAAGCTTTGTGTGATTTTTTCCAATCTTACAATGTGGTTTTGAAGAACCCAATCGTTTCGTGAGCCTTTCTTAAAGGTTGTTCTTTCTTTTCCTAAGTATTTTCCATCAGCTTGTTTGTCAATAAATATGTTGATGTATCGAGCTTTTCCAGGGTCTTCAGTTGTGCCGTGTCCGGTGATATCGGTGACAGTGATTTCGATGACGTTTTGTTGTCCTGAGTTGAATGTGAGCTCTGTAATATTGTCTGTTGTGTTGTAGTTTCCAGACCTGACAATACCGTCTCTGTCATCTTTGTTCGGTTCATCATCTTTGTGGCTTGTGTGAGGTTCGTCTGAGTGAAAGCTCAGCGCTATATCATCGAGTCGTTGTTGGAAAACAAGGATGGGGTCTGCTTGTCCTTTTTGATGTCCAAGATAGAAGTCGTTGTGGGGTTTAAACAAGAGTTTTTCTGGATGGTACTGATTCGTTTTTGTGGGGTTTGGGATTCGCTCCTCAGGTTCACTTGGTGCCTCTTGTGCGTTTTCATCTGGATCGCTGATACAGAGGTATGTTTCAGCTTCTCCTTCATAAAAGCTTCCGAAAGTTCCATCTCTTTCTAGATCTTCTTTCATGGCGCTTGAAGGCATAAGCGCCCCAGAAATGATTCCTTCACTTGGTCCTTCAGATTTTATATTTTTATTTCCATTTTTTATGACAAATCTGCAGTAAAGACCATATGCATTCGCGAAATCAAGTTTTTCGAAGGTGTGGTCGAAATTGATATTGAATTTCCCGCCTGCCGCTACAGCGCTTTTCCCAACGGCAATGGTTTCTTTTTTTCCATCGATATTAGGACTTTGGTAGTGTCCACTGGCGTCGAGATCGATCATAAATGCCCAATCGATTGTTGTTATCTCTGGGTCTTTAGTAAAAGCTTCAAAAGCGAACTTTGTTGGTTTTGCTGAGGGACTAGCAGCTGAAATA
>CAYGRJ010000049.1:0-7069 GCA_964352285.1 uncultured Candidatus Peribacteria bacterium | reverse complement strand
CCTTTGGATCGATAAAATTCCCCTGCTTGTTGGCCATTCCCCAAACGATATACCCCTTTCTGGTCGAAATTTTTATACCATGTTTCTTGGCAAGCAACTGCAAACTGTGAAGCTCCACAGCAGTAATGCTTCCTCGGGTACGAACCCGATCGATCAGTAAAGAGACTTGGTCGAGCAGTTCTTTTTGTTCTTTAGGCTTCTCACCAAATTCCATCTTGAGATGGTTTCGAAAGAGCTTGAACCCTCTTAAATTTCTATCTTTCATCTGTTCATCCGGAGTTCTTTCTAACAGGTTTTGCAATCCATCAATTGCCTGAGTCTTCAGGGTTTCGTAATTGATATTCAAATCGTCAAAGCCAAGGTCTCCGTACATGAGCTGTACAACAATATCCAACTGCTCATCATTAAGACTATCTCCTAGTCCATTTTCTTCTACATATTCAGCGATATCATCTTTTCGGGTTTTTAGGTACTCCATCATCTCCTTTGAGTTTGGAGGGACCTTCATGTCCTTTCCTTCTTTGCCAGCCATTAAAAATGCTGAGATAACTAGAACTCCACGTACCGGATGTGCAGCTGAGTGTTTTAATATTCGCGCCATTCCCAAAAACCCTTCTTTGCTAAGCTTCAACGTTCCGGTAACCGCAGAAATCATCTCTGCACCCCCGAGGTAAGCCGCAAGTGTTGCCGAGGCAATAGGATGAGCTTCAACATAAGTAGTGATTGGTCGCACCAGACCTTTTAATTCCGTCCCATAGTTCTTCATGGCTTCCGAAAGAGGAATCCAGTTTTCTTTCCCTTTTTCTAGAGTTTTTTCTGGCTTGGAATCTTTCCCTTTTCCCTTGAGCATTTCTTTGGCTTTGTCTTTGGCATCACCTAATGCTCCTGGCAGCTTCAAATCTCCAAACATTTTTTTGATCTCTTTCAGAGCGTCTTTCAGATCTAAGTCACCGAGCTTGATCAGGGTTTTTGCAAGCTTTGATTCATCGATATCGACACCAAGAGTGTCTTTGAAAAACTTCTGAACCTTTTCGAGTCCCAAGAGGTGCCCAGCGAAAACGGTCCCCCCGGCAACGATGAGGGTATCTTGCAGCCATTCCTTTTCGAGAATTTTTCCGACAACCTTGTAGAGTCCGTAGGCTCCTCCCAAAATCGAAGCAATAGCCATAGCTGGATTCTTTTGAGCCCACTTTGCGAACTCTTCTCCTGATTTCCCCTCTCCCAATGAACTCAGTTTCGACCAGGCTTCACCGAGCTTGTTGAAATCCTTTGAAAGCTCTTGAGCCTTTTTCCAATCGAGGCCAGCCCATTTCAACAGGTCCACTCCCGAACCAGACGCTATTTTTTCTAACTGTTTCAGCCGATCACTACCACTTTCTTTTACCCAGTCTTTGAAGGCTTCACCACTCTTCGGAAGCTTCTCCGCAGCCTTTCCCAAGATCAAAGCCTTGGTGGTATCCATTAGATCCTTCTTGCTTTTGTCACCTGACTTAAGCGCTTCTTCAGTTTCTTTTTGAGTGCGCTCTTCGGCAAGCTGATGATCTCGGAGAGCACTTTCAAAATCCTTTTTCATTTGCTCTGGAGTTTTTTTCTTATTTTTCTCGAGCAACTCCTTCTTGGATTCTTCATCTTCAACATCTTCTTCACCTTTGGAAGGAGCTGCGGCTCCGTCTTGATACACAAAACGAGCAGGGAGAAGCTGAGAGAATTCTTCTTGGTCCAGAGAGGTGAACATGTGTTGAGTTGGTTATGTGTTTGTATTGTAACAGAGGAAATCTTGGGGAGGCTGGAGTTGACGTGACTGAGGTCACGGGTTATTCATCATCATCAGATCCAAATATCGATCCTATGAGATTTCCCACACCACTTCTTACATAGTTAACCGTTGCTGAATAGCGCCCTCCAGTTTTCTTATCTAGCTCGTCTACCAGCTGGTCATTTGCCGCTTTCAGTCGCGTAGTATCCCCATAAGCAGCTTCAGCCATGACGTCTAAACCTGTCCTCGCTTTTGCGCGGACCTTTTTCGCCTCCACACCAAGCTGCTCTTTCACCATGTTTAACTTGCTAGCGTCACCCGTTAGAGCTTCTCCAACTGTTGAGAAACCCTCAGCGGTTCTCCTTAATACATCACCCCCAAACTCAGTCACGAATGTGCTGGTCCAACCTCGATGATCTTGTTCTGGCAATCTTGCCTTTTGATCGTAATGCTTATTGTAACCAGACTGCATGAGTGAGGCGATATGCTTTACCTGAGCTGTTCTCTTCATGGCGTCATCTCGAACCCCTCTCCAGTTAAAATCCATAGCATTGTCGAAACGGCTTTCAATTTCATCTCCAGCTCCTTCTGTAAATTCTTTTATCATTGATTTTACTGCAGCATCTACGTTCGAACCGTGCCCCTCATCCAGTCCATTTTTATCGTTGGTACACCATTGTGAACCATTCCAATACAAACCAAACAATGAAGCATATTCTTCCTTAAAGAAGAGTTGTAAGTTTGCGAGTGTCGGAGTTTTTCGAAAATTATAAAATTTTGCAACTTCATTGAGAGCACTGATACCAGGGCTTGCTGGAGCAAAACCTTCCATATTCTCATGAAGACTCTTGGGAGTCGCCTTCGAATTGAGGAGCACATGACGCACAGCATCAAAAGACTCTTTACCATTTCCACCCCCACTCTGAGGTTGGTATCCAAAGCCTGTAAATCCGAGGTACTCGATGATGTTCATGGCTAATTTTTGCCACTTTAGTAAATCCTCATCTGACACACCTTCAGACTCTCCTCCAAGGTATTCGAAGATCACATTAACCGCATAGTTCAAATAGTTGGGGTCGATCCCTGTAATTCTTGACATAAGTGGCACCTTCTCTTCTTGAGAGCTTAATCCAGCCAGATTTTCTTGCATTCGATCCGCCGTATTCCTTCTTGCAACCTGCATAATCAGAGGTATTTGAGTTCTTGAGATTTTATCAGCATCGTACGATGGATCGGAAAGATTAATCTTACGAAGCCCTTCTTCTCCTGCACCGGTTCTGTATTCCAGGACTTTATCTCTTTTACTCATGATACTCGCAAAGAGCCTCGAGCTCTCTAAGACCTTTTGCCCATCGTGAAAATTAGCAACATCTAAGTCTGTAGTAACGGCCATGATGTACCTCATTCGGTAGGTATTGAAATCAGATTTTTCTAACTCTTCTGCTCCCCCCTCCATGAGCAATAATGCTTCTACAATTTTTAGTCGCGTTGTTGATCTTTCCATATGGAAAGACTCCGTCGAGTACTTGATCCTAAAGAAACTTGAATATGATTCACCAGCTCCTAGGTCATCACCAGTGGTATACCAACGGTGGAGGAGTTCATTTCTTCCCTTTGCCTTTCCAAGCTTCAGGTAATCATTCGACTTCATCGCAATTTCTGCTTCTGCTTCGAAGGCACTGGTAGCCATATGTGCTGCCGCCATAATTCCTGCACCGATAATCATTGCCGGCAATAATGCCACTGCACCTCCTATTTCTGCACCTACAATCAAGAGTTCTCCAACTGCTGCTGATCCGCCAGTCCAGGACTTGTTCATGAAGGCATTTTTTAACTCAGGGTTGTTTTCAGTTGCTTGAGCCATTTGGTAAGCAACATACCCTTCGTATCCATAAAACCCTGCACCAGCGATTCCAGCAACTGGCCCCAACACCTTCATCAGTTTTCCAGTGAGTTCCATTAACCCTTTCAAACCTCTACCGAACTTAAAGACTCCCAAAGCATCTAATGCCTTCATCATTTTCCCGAGCTCTTTTTCAGTCTTCATCGCTTTTGCAGCTGCTTCAGCAGCATCATCAGCCATACCAATACTCTTCAATCCATCAGCGAGTTGATCTGCTTCTGAGGCTCTTCTTAATTCCCCAAATTGTTCGATAGTTAGATGACCCCCATTTTTTACAATCTCGAGCGCTTCATCAAACTTCGCCGTCTGCTTTGCCACTTCGGCTGCCTGCGTGGTTTTCGCAGCTGCTTCTCCAACTCCCTCTACTTCTCGAAGTGATTGGCTGAGTTTCCCAACTCCTTCCACCCCTTCATCCATAAAGCTTCCTCCTTTACCTAGGTCTGCAGCATCATCCATGAAGCTCGCTGGCTTTCTAAGATCCCCAGCTTCATCCATGAAGCCTCGGTATTCATCTGGGATGTCTTTGAGCCAGCTTCCTTTAGTTGATTTTGCAACATCAACTGCTGCTTCAGCGGTATCTACCGTGCTCTCAACTCCAGCTTTTGCAGCTTTTCTGATAGCTTCTTGCTCTGCGATAGCTTCGTCTACTATTTTCATCACTTCATCTGCACGTGTCCCTGTGACGCTTCCCACCCTGTTGGGATCAAGTGATGTATTGCTTAGAATTCCTTTTACTTCATCGAATTTTGACAATTCATCTACCCCGTAAAGTCGAGCTCTGACGAGGCCAGCCTTTGCTTTGTATAATTTCTGCAATTGCTCAGCTGAACTTTCTAAGGCTTTTATTTGTCCTTCAGAAATACGCAATTTCTTGTAGAGGGATGCCTTTGCTAATTTTTCGAATTTATTTGACTGCCTCAGCGACTTCCATGCTTTTAATCTCCCTGGAATGTTTTGAACTCCTCTTTTAATGGCAATACTATCTTCGATAAGCATCAGAGGCCCACTCACTTGCCAAGTTATAATTTTTGCTACTCTCGGCATATGCTTAAATAGTGGAATTCCAACTTTTGGGGCACTTAATACTTTTTTGATGGCACTACTTGTAGCTGCAGCGATGGTGACTGACACAATACCTGATCCAAAATTAACCCCAACTTCAGCAGCTTCAAGTTCTCCATCATTCATCTTAATCAGACTTTCGAAGGTCGTTTGAGGACCAATTTTCACCATATTCCAAACTCCATCCTTGAGCTTCGCCCAGTACACATACCCAGCTGCTGTACAAATTGCTCCAGTTCCTTTTTTGAGTTCTAAACTCATTACCTTTCCTCTCTCTTCTGCTGTTTTCGGCATCTTCTCCTCGCCATAAATTTCTGACCATGCTAAATGCAATTCATCTGCTATCACATTCGCTGTTTTTACGAGACCCTCTACTGGGTTTTGACCTCTTTTCCCAATCATCTTCATAGCAGCCTTCACCCTTTCATCACGATTGTCACTTTCAAATCCTGGATCTAAAAAGAGTTGTTCGGGATATCCAGGCAGCATTTTTCCATCTTTCAGGTGAGACCAAGCTATATATGGACCGTCGATTGTCAGTGAAATGCTATCTATATCACTACAAAAATTTATCAGCTCTTTTACTTGCTGGGCTTTGAGTTGTTCACCTCTGTCTAAATGTACAGATACTTGTAAGAGTTTTCCTTCTAGAGCCTGGTACTTTTCTCTTAACTTTATATCTTCCTCATGATGACGAAGGGTTCGAATATTCGATGAAAAAATATCGAATCCATCTTTTACCTTCTGGTGAAGGTACTCATCTTTACTGGTAACACTCCCCTTCATAACCTCAATACCCGCATTTATACTGATGTCTGAAATTGCTTTTTGAAGATCTGGAAGCTTTTCTTGACCAACAAGGTATTCGTAACTGGACTCGACCTGTTCTGCTGATGGTAAGAAGCTGAAATCTTCTTTTGGATTACTTGATTTATAGGCTTCAATCTTTTCCTGAACGCTTTTAACATAGGCACTTTTCTCAGTAGGAATTCTAATTTCACCAACTTTCTTGATGGCTTTCTTTCCGGTTTCAATTCCTTTCTTCTTTTTATCTGCTGTGGTTCCTGAAAAAGCTGAAGCAACCGATTCGTGTTGTGCAGCTAAAACCCCACCTACCAATGCGGCAGACAAAATAGGATGCTTTACAACCGTCTTTCCAAGGGTCTTGGTGATATACAAAAAGAGCTTTGCTATTCCAAATAATACCTGACTTCCCAGTACTCCAACTTTTCCAACACCCTTCGTGATGTACTTTAAAATTGTACTTCCCACCTTTGTTTGGGCCAGATACAAGCTAATAGCAGCGTATGCTTTGGGGTTTTTCTTAAATTCTCGATATATTGGCTCAAGAAAACTTACTTTCACTTCATCACTTACTTTCTTGAGGGCTTCACTAATAGTTATCGAATTGGTTTCGTCTAACTTTTCTAAATCCTCTTCTTTTTCTTCCTCCCTCTTCGCCTCCTCCTCGAGCTTATCCCATCCCGATTCCTTAAAGATTCGGTCCGCGTTTTTTCCGAGAAGAACCCTCGCCATTTTGAAGTGACCTTTTTGGACGAGCTTATGAGCGCCTTCTAATTTTTTAATATCAATTTTATCTTTAACTCCCTTCAGCTTATTCAAGAGATCTCCAAAAGGTAGATACTGAGAAGCGAGGTAAATACCACCACCTAGTAGTGCTAATCCGGCAATTGAAGACTTGTTTCCTTTTGAGGCGCCTTTAGCTGCACCCCACACCCAGTTAAACGCCACGATTGAAGCGACACTTGCCAAGGCAGCAATGATCACCTGCTTGGTAGGAGAGAACTTATCCCACTCTTCTTTCATGTGTGTCCAGGTGTCTTCTTCTTTCTTGGATAATCCTGGTGGTGGCTTTACGGTTGGCTTGTCCATTTTTGAATCTTGCTTGTCTTTCTTCTGAGCAAGGCTTTCCTTCACAATTTCCGCAGCAAAACCCATAGCCTTTACATTTGCCTGAAGCTCATTGCTCAAGGTTTTCCATCCTTCTTTTACGGACGAGAGTGGATGATTTGGCAAGAGTTGTGCAACCTGAATCGTTTCTTTTTGGTGAGCTGAGAGAGCTTCTTTCTTCCCACCCTTCCCATTAACCCTGAGCTCTGAAACTTTTGAACCCAAAAACTGAAGCAGTTGCTGGGGACTTGTGGAAAGAACATCTGCATTAGAGATCGAACCACTTTCAATGAGCTGAACCATGAGAATAGAAAGCCTCATTTCTACATTTCCGAAGAATTTTTCTCGCGTCTTTTGTTGATCTAATACTTTTGGGTCCTTTGCTGCCTTGAGCAGCTCTTGTGTATCTTTCTGATCTTCCTTTCCATTTTCTACAT
>CAYGRJ010000048.1:0-7124 GCA_964352285.1 uncultured Candidatus Peribacteria bacterium | reverse complement strand
ATCTATGGGAGTCACCTACGACGGCAAATAAATCTCGTTACTTATATTTAGTGGGAGTTTCGCAAGAACGCGAGATGCTTGACCACATAACCTCCAACACTATGGCTGATAAAGCTGAAGCAACAACAGTTGCCAAAAAGAAAGGATCTAAGCGTGGAAAGAAGTACCATGCTGCTTTAGAATTAGTCGATCGAGACAAATTCTACACCCTCGCAGAAGCTATTGAACTGCTCACCAAGACCAGCACGACATCTTTTGATAGCACTGCAGAAGTGCACATGAACCTCGGAGTTGATCCAAAACAAGCAGATCAACTGATTCGAGGAACCATGAGCATGCCTCACGGAACGGGTAAATCAGTAAAAGTTATCGCCTTCGTCGACGACGGAAAGGTAAAAGACTGTAAAGCTGCTGGAGCTGTTGAAGCAGGAGCAGAAGAACTGGTAGAAAAGATTAGCAAAGGATGGATGGACTTCGACATCGCTGTCGCTGCCCCAGACCAGATGAAGATCCTTGGTAAGATCGCGAAGACCCTTGGTCAAAAAGGTATGATGCCGAATCCGAAAGCAGGAACAGTTACCGACACACCAGTAGAAACCATCGGAGAAATTATGAAGGGTCGAGTTGAATACAAGGTCGACAAGCTTGCTAATGTTCACAACTCTTTTGGAAAACTCTCATTCGATACAGAAAAACTTACCGAAAACCTGAAGTTCTACCTCAAGATGATTGCAGAAGCGAAGCCTGCTGCCGTTAAAGGAAGCTACATCAAGAGTGTGACCATCACCTCTACCATGGGTCCTGGAATCAAGATCGACACTTCCGAGGTCTACGCATAAGACACTCCTCTACAGATAATCAAAAAGACTCCGTTGAACAACGGGGTCTTTTTTTGCTACGGTAATCCCGACAACACTTACGCACATAAGGCTCTCAAAAAACCTAACATTCCTAATCCCCCCTCCTATGAAAGTTAAAATCCAACGCCTCGACAAATCACTACCACTCCCAATGTACGAAACCAGTGGAGCTGTTGGCTTCGACTTTCTCGCCCGAGAAACAACAACCATAGAACCTGGAGCTATTACACTCATCCCTGGAAACGTAGTCGTAGAAGCCCCCAAAGGATACATGCTAGCAGTAGCCTCCAGATCTTCTACACCTCGTAAAAAAGGTCTGACCATGCCTCATGGGTTCGGCGTCATCGATCAAGATTACTGCGGACCAGAAGATGAGATCAAAATCCAAGTCTACAACTTCAAAGACGAAGCGGTAACGATAGAAAAAGGAGACAAAATCGCTCAAGGAATGTTTGTACGAGTAGATACCTTTGAGTTCGAAGAAGTCGATCAAATCAAAGAAGAGTCACGAGGAGGATTCGGATCAACAGATATAAGCAAAAGACCTGAAGGTCTAAAAGCTGAAGCAACATCTGCCACACACCCTATTCACGACCCTGTAAAAGAAGAAGTGTAATGAAAAACACTATCATTAATACCATTCTCTTCATCATCGGTGCTGCTATTGCATTAACTGCCCTTCATTACAGCAGTATCTACACTCCCCTTTCACTTGAATCACTTTCAGAGTGGTGGTTTGCAGGAGCATTAGTCATGATGTTAGGTGGCTTCATTCCTGTTGTTCACCGCTACAAAATACCATTTTTTCCTGATGACAAAGTTCGTCCATTTGCAAAAACAATCCCTCGACGAAGAATTATAACTCTTGCACCATTTATCGGTATTATTCTTATCATGTTCGGATACCTAGAAGGTGCAGATATGTCACATCTCGAAAATGAATTCTTTTATCCTGGAATAGGCATACTTTTTTTTGGAATGGTTATTCTTACACTTATCTACCCATATTTCACCAAAGAACAATGACAACTCCACCCCTAACCTCATCAAGTGACATCCAAGAAGCCTTCAAGAAGGTCATGGAACCATCAAGCTTTGGAAAAGATGACCTACGATTCACAGCCCAATCACAAGAAGCTGGACAAGTTAAACTCACCGTATTTGATCAGTCAGCAGACATAAATAATCCAATTGTGACGAGTGCAATTGTATCAGGGCTTACAGAAACTCGAGAGAAACTCTTGGCACAAGTCGCAGAAAAACTCCCAGGAGAGAAATTCATGCTGAAAAACATTCTCAAAAACAAGTAATCAAACTCCTCCTACCTTATTCTTTTCCTCCGTTCCTTCACATATCGCTTCAAAGCAGCCACTTTTTCATAGAAATCGTCAATTTGCTGTGATTCTTGAGCAGAGTCTCGATGATTATGAATTCCATCAAACGATCTCATTCCCATAATTCGAAGACTTACTTGGCTTAACCATTCTGTATGATCCTCAAAATCATCTCTCTTCAACAGGTAGTACATCGCAGCGACAATATCATCGTGTTCATCAAGAATCGCATTGCGCTCTTTTAGGCGTTCTTCTCCTTTTCCACGGATGTTTTGAATTCTCGTCACCATGGCATTCAAATAAGCATCAGATTGTTCAACACTTGTAAAATGAGTAGAAGAACCAAATGCAGATAATGACTGAATATCATACAGGGATTCTGTAGGTTTTTTAGGTGCATCAAAACGTGGCAGTCTCTCTAAGAGCTGCTTCCGAGTATCTTCAATAACCTCAGGGTGTGAGTCTTTTTGTTGTGAAGCATAGTAGTAAAGAACTCCAACACCCAAAACAGCAGCAACCATCAATCCAGAAAGAATTAAATAAGCTTCACGGTTACTTTCAAATGCTGGCAAGTCTTCGAATCGAGGCAATCCCATAGGAACAAGTATTATGAACGGAAGGTTGCATCTTAGCCGAAAATCACAGCTTTAACAAGAACAGTAATCATCACCATTATCGATACTTATCGAATCCTATGTCTTGATAGTAACCCTGGATAATCTCTTGGTAGGTCGATCCCGAAGTCGCCTTTTGCGTGGCCCCATAACCACTTAAACCCACTTGGTGACCACAAGCCTGCAGGCCTTCACGACCTGGATCATCACCTATTGAATCTGAAACAGGCTGAAAGACATAAGAGAAACGCTGAAAATAGGCATTGGTAGGCCACACTTCAGATCCAGCCTTCGTCATAACGCCATCAGTACAAGAAAAGTAAGCAGCCCTTAGCACCCGTTGCTCAAAAGGTAAAAACTGACCAGATTCTTGTGAACGCTGTCGGTCAACGGTAATCACTTCTCGAGCTGTATCTTCCACGGCTTGTAGCCATTTAGGAGCACGCTGCTCGAACCCATATCCCAAGTACTTCTGAAAGATTGCTGGGCTATCAGCGGCATTGTAAGGCTGCCCTGGGAACTTTTTGTACTCAGAAATCAAGTAATGAAGCGCATAACTCCGAGCCAGTACAGCAATCGTTTTCCGCTTCTCTTCAGGCTGATCATCAGACTCAGGCACTTCAGCAATACCCTTCATATAGTCCTCCAGTGGTAATTCATTGATAGCAATCATCTTCATCTCACGACTTCCCTTCTCCACTGGAACCGCACGAAACTCCAGAATATTTCGGAATTTGTTATCATTAATATTCTGACCGAAAGACTGTTTTCGATCCCAGTTTTGAAATTCTAAATATTCAGATTCATCAGCACGGATTCGGAAAATGGTTCCGTTTTTGAGCTCATCAAATGCTAAAAAGTAAGGACTCCCTCCGGCAAACTGATATTGCTTGCCAGTGTCACTCCTCCACACGGTATAAGACCCCGGAGAAGTCACCTGAGCCTGCTCAAAGATAAACCCAGTCAACCACACTCGCATAGGCGGAACCAATCCGAGAGTCGCATCCTCCACACGTTCTTGCTCCCTCTGTTCACGCTGCTGAGCACGTATCTCAAAAACCTCTCCAGAGCTCCTTGAAACACGCTCACCACGCTGACCCACAGCACCAATAGTCAAAGGACCACCCTTTAAATTCACCTTATAATTCCCAATTTGAGGAGCGAATTCATCATAACTGGTATACACCGGTTGACGCCTCACCTGTGCCTGAAAATGGAACCGTCCTGTCTCACCTGGCATGACCACATCCTGATCGAGAAAAGCAGCAATTCGCCGACGCTTCCAACTGCGATGAGTAAAATCACCACGGTCTTGAAGATTCAGGGTCACTCGATTTGCACCCTTCCCATACCAAGGAACATTTCCTAAATTCTTAATATCAGCCCAAAGCTCGTAAACACCACGTTCAGAAGGAATTAAGAGATCACTCTGAAGCAGAACTTCACCCTTCAGCAAAGCTGCCCCCGAAACCGGAAAGCTATACTCAAATGACAATTCATCAGCTTGAATTCGAGAGAGCTGCAAACCATCCGGAATATTCTCAACTGCTAGTTGAATACTCACATCATGGCTTTTATCTGCTATTTGCACGGGAATCATCAGCTTTACCGGCAATGATTGCCCAGGATTCAAAGGCACATCCACCAGTTTCTTTGGCTGACCCTGAATCGAGTAAGAAAGCGTCCCTGTCTCCCAAAACATATTCCCAGTATTCTCGATCAAAAAGGTAAGTTCTTCTTGGTATCCCCTCCTCAAACGCTGCTCTTGTAGAAATGGACGAACCGTTGCACCAAATCGTGCCGCCTCTACAGAAAGCTTCATCTCCAAAGATTCTCCTTTAAAACCCTTATCTTTATCAATCATGGGCAATAATTCAGCTCGATACCGTCCTGCACGAGTTTGACGGGGAAGCTGAAACTCAAAAGTAACAGATTCTCCTGGAGCGACATCTCTCTCGAGCTCTAATTTCAAACCCCTTCGATACAAATCCACACGGGTTCCTCTTCGAATCACCTGATGAAGAGCAACAGGATAATCACCAGTAGATTTCCAAGTAAAATTACCGGTGTTTTTTAGCCTCAGCATCACTTCACGCTCTTCACCAATCAAGATGGGTCGATCAATTCCTCGGAATTCCAATAGCTCATATCTCGGATCCAATCCTTGTACCCTATAGGTCACGGTTAATTTCCGAGATAAAGCCTCTCCATTCACCTCCACCACAAACTCCTGCTGCTGCTCACCAGATTCAAATCCCGACTCCAGCTGAAGGGTAACCTCTACACTTTCTCCAGGAATAGTGGTTCTTATAGACTGATCATAAACAGCCACTGAAGATCCTACAGGAGTAATCTTCAAATGACTCCAAGAATGAATACCATCGTTCTTCAACATCACTCGTTTACTAAATTTCGACAGGGCAGACACCTGTTGTCCATCCAAAACCGTCGACTGGCGAAAATCCTTATCTGGTGTCACACCACCGGCAGTTACAGCTGCTCTCAACTGTGGCATAACGCGCTCCAAATGCCTACCGGGACACTGGGTAGCTCCGTGCCCTATATGGCTCTTAGTAATATCTCCAATATCAGCATGAGTAACAATATGAGGGATAACAGCACCTCGAAATTTTGATTTCCCATTTGGAGTAATGCCATACTGATCAACGAGCTGCTTTACAATTTCTACCAGTCCGTTAAACGCAGCTTTAGGAACACGTTCTTCTTCAAAATTCCCAAGCATTGCCACACCTACCATAGAAGTATTCTGGCAAAGGACATGAGCGGCTAACACAAATGGCCCCCCAGCCCTTCCTTCATAAACACGTCCATCTGGATCAACGATGAAATGGTACCCAATATCTCCCCAACCACGAGTTCGGGTGTGGTAAGTATAAATAGCATTTACAGCTGATTTATAATCAGACTGTCCTACAATACCATCATCATTGAAATCACGTACAACAAGCGCAGTATGATGAATAACAATTTTTTTAACCTGTGCGGAATAACGCCTTGGCCAAATATAAGGCTGACCTTGGCTATCAGTCTCTATAACCTTTTGCTGAAGCTGAAACTGACCAGGGTAAGCCTCTTCAAGAGGAGCACAAGTATTTGGCCCCTTTTGACCTCCAGAATCTTCATCACTATCTGGATCTAAAAACTCGTCTGCAGGCTTTGGCACATAAATTCCAAGCCCTTCATTGGCTCCCCACTCAGCTCGAGGAATAACTCGAAAAGGCTCTGAAGACGAATCATATGCTTCTGCAGCCAATAGCCCACTGATATCAGTAGAGGCAACTTGTAACTGATCATCAAAACGCATAGCGGTAAGAGTGAGATTAAGGTCTTCATGTGATCGAACCATCATCGCTTGGATCCCTTTAGAAAACACTAATGAGGAATCTTCCCATTCCGGTTCTTCATGAACAAACTCAATCCATTCACTCCATACTCCTGATTCTAAAACCCGGTGTTCAAGATGATGAGATTCATTAGCAGCAAAAGCCTGAACCTCAAAAGGAAGCTCGACCACAACTTCTTCATCAGCTTTTAGCGAAAGCTTCAAAAGCTGATGCTGAACATCAGATATCGACTGGGCGTGAACAGAAGAAGAAAAACATGAAGCACTCATCATCAGAGCAAGCATCATCGTCAGAAAGAACTTTCGCATCATCAAGGAGGTTAGAATTCAGCAGTAGTATGCTCTCTTTGACTTCTTCAAAAAACCCTTTTGGCTCGTCAAGAAACAGCGTTATGCTAACTTCATAATTCATAAAAAATCCAACACTGCTATGGATGAACAAAACCCTACTCCACAAGAAACATCACAAGGAAGCAAAGCCTTTAACAAGAGCATACAAGACAATGCTGGGAAAAACATCGATGCCAAAACTCAAGAAATGCTCAACACGCCTTTTAGCGACGGGTCCACAAGCATGAGCAGCGAAGACAAAGCCTTTGTAGAGGACATTATCTCCAAAGTCGACGCAGGAGACATGAACCTCCATGCTCCCAGCAGCATCATGAATCAAGACATCTACGAAAAGCTCAGTGGTGAAGATCAGGCCAAATCAGACCTCTTCGTGAACTCGACCCTCTTCGTCCTCCGGCAGATTTATGATTTCTACAAATCAGAACTCGACAACAATTCAGACATGATGATCAATATGGTTCAGGAGCTCCGCCACAAGAAGGAGACTCTAGAAAATGAGATTGGTGATGTGCTCAAGATCTAATGGGGTTAGCCAAGAATTATTGACTGTATGGGGATATTTGAGTATCATAAGCCCCAATACTTTTTTGATACATATGGC
>CAYGRJ010000047.1:0-7156 GCA_964352285.1 uncultured Candidatus Peribacteria bacterium | reverse complement strand
TGCTTCCCTGCCCCATGACCTTTGGGCTGAGGGCGCACATACACCATAGGAAGTCCCATTTGGTAGGCAACGAAGGCTGCCCAGGGAATCCCAGCAGTAGCGGTACCAGCTATAACATCTGGCTCTAAGGCTTGAATTTTGATCATAAACTCGCTGACGATGGTTTCTCGTTGTTCTGGATGAGAGATGAGAACCCGATTATCACAATAGATAGGAGACTTGATCCCCGAAGCCCAAGTAAAGGGTGGATCTATAGATATTTTTACGGCTTCTACTTCTAAGAGGTCTTTTGCGATAATGGGTGCGATGTCCATGGTGTTTATTAAAGTATCCCTATATTACGTGAGAGATGCAGAATCGCAAATTGATGATCACAAAAAGCATACGATACATATATTGTGCATTCTTGTCCCGATGTATGGGTTGCAGGGTTCACCTTCAAAGATTATAGTGTAACGAAATGATGATTCAAAAGAGTCACTCATTCGGGACAAGAACCTTGAAATATCGACAACAAAAGCAAGCGGTGAAAGAAGAAGGCTTCTCGTGTTAGGAGCCAATGTTTCGCCCGAGCCAAACATTAATTATTTGGAACAGATGAGGTTACTCCCGTGGGAACGCCTCTCTGATTCCCCTGTTCTCTTCCTCTCTATTAGAGAACTTCTGCTCCTCGGAGTGGATTTGTTTACTTTCTCGGCGCGGCACTTGTGCCCCCCTTCTTCTTTCGCCCTTTGCTTTTCACACTCTGAATCACTGACCTGATTCAGGGGGCTACAGCCTCCAAGCATTACCCGCGTTCTGTTGAACTGCAGGTAGGTCGTTTCTCCACTAACTTTTGAGCAAGTTATGAGTCATGATAACGGTCTGGTAAGACCCTAACTACCACACGGAAAGCTTTGCTAGAGTTCGTCACTCTCAAAAACTCCTACTGCGATCGTAGGAAAAACACAAACAAATCCTTCAAAGACAAAAAGAAATATGTCGTTGCCAAGGATTCATTGACCCCCCTTCTGTATGTCCAGAAGGGGTTTTTTATTATTGAGTGTTTACAGGTCAGGCGTTAGTCTGTTGGAGAGTCCCCGTAGTTAAATGGATAGAATAACCCCCTCCTAAGGGGTAGATACAGGTTCGATTCCTGTCGGGGACACCAGAAAGGTTGAGTTTTGAAGAAAGGAGACTAGAATACTCTCGCTCTTTGATATACTAGTATAGTAAGTAGTGATTCATTTTCGACTGTTTTTCGAAGGTGATTGTCCTGCTTACTACCTTCCTACGGGTTTGTGGTTTCTGGATACTTTAACTCACTATGTTTTTCGAAAAGAAGGAGTAGCCATGAGGCACTTTTTAAGCACTGTTTCTGTTGTTTTCGCTTCCCTTTTGACTCTTTCGTGGGCGGTTGCTCAAGATACGCCGAAGAAAGCACCCAATAAGAAGAAGGAGGCTCATACTGCGAAATTTTACAGATCTAAGAAAGGTCATATTTTCGTCGCTGACGAGAAAACCTTCCCGCAGAAAAATCGCTACTTCTACAGCAGTGACGGGAAAAAGCTGAAGGAAATATATGTCCGCTGTGCATACGGCAAGATCGGACGTCGTAGAAGAGGAGAGGACTTTTCGATTCCCTTCCTCAAAAAGGAAGGCCAACTTAGTCGGAAGAAGACTGTCGTCACCTTGAACAACACTGATTTCACAGAAATAAGACCTCTCGAGATCCCTCGAGAAGCTCTTGTGGAAAATAGAGTTCCTCTTTATCTGATGCAGCTCAAGAATGGAAAGTACGTTTATGTTTCCGATGCTAAGCCAAGCTTCATCCTCCAACGACTTAAGCTCTACATGGGCCCTGCCGACAAGCTCAAAGAGATCCCTGTGACCCAGGTCAACAGGTATATGGATGGAGGCACTACAGAAGTATTTACCCTCAAGGGGCAACTTCTTGTAAAAGCTAGGAAGTACCTGAACGATCCCCTGCCGACACCTCTTTGGATTGATGGGGTCTCGAAACCTCATCCAAAAGCCAAATGGCACATTGAGTTCCACAAAAAAAAAGGCACTAAAGAGCTGCCTTTAAAGGTGCTCTCCCCAACTCACTACAAGATCGTAGAGAAGGATGGGGTCGTCACCTTGAAGCCAAAGAAGGAAAGAAATAAGCAGGACTAGTAGGCGGCGTTTGCATCTTTGCAGCGCCGACCTTTCGGTACTCTAGAACCGATTCATCTCGGCTAACTCCTTTTCGTACTTCCCAATCGTTCCTTCGTCTAAATAATCAACGAAAAGCTTTCCATCAAGATGGTCGATTTCGTGCTGAACGATGCGTGCATTGAGGTCTTCAAGTTCCAGCATGTTTTCTCGCCCCTTCTCATCCAAGTACTTCACCGTAATGTTTTGATAGCGAGAAACCTTTTCGTAGAGCTCGGGAAGACTCAAACAACCCTCTTCAGCCAGGACCTCTTCTTCGGAATGAGCAATAATTTCTGGATTAATCAGAGCCACTTGCTGCTGATCCTCCCCTACCTTGTCTCCCCATTGGAAATTGGCGATTAGAATTCTCTCACTGACTCCCACCTGCGGAGCTGCTAGACCTAGTCCATGGGCATCTACCATGGTCTCCTTCATGTTTTTAATAAGCTTGATGTGCTTCTTGGTCACCTGTGGAACTGGAGGAGCAACCTTTCTCAAGACTTCGTTTTCGGTGCCGGTGTAAATAGGGAGAACCATTGGCTTCTGCTTAGCGATAAATCAGTCACATTTTAGCCCTTTTCGGGTTATAATGCTAGATGAGCTCCTTATTCAACTCCTAGGAACCTGATTATGAACCTGATCATTAATGATGTGCACGGCTACAAGATCGGCCTTGATAAGCAAATCCAGTTGATTTGCAGTCTGGTTGATGAAGAACTTGGCTTCCTGCCGGGCGATGTAAACTTAGTACTCTGTTCCGACAAGCAGATTCAAGAGCTGAACTTAGAACATCGAGATAAAGATGCCGTTACTGACGTGCTCACCTTCACCTATTACGCTGATTCAGAGCAAAAACCCAATGAAAGACCAATGCCCCAAGAAGGCGATCTCCTGGGTGATATTTTTCTTGATATCGACCAATGTCGGCGGCAGGCAGCCAATCCCGAGAATCATGAACACAAAAATTGGTCAACTGATCAAGAGGTGTTCAAATTATGTATACATGGATTGGTTCACTTGCGTGGCTATGATCACGTGGAAGATGAGGATTATCGAGTAATGAAGTTGATCGAAGATAAAATCATGAAAAGGTTTAATGAATCAGTATAATTCTGTTCAACTTTGGTATACACGTTCTAATTTTTCCCACCAGAAAGACGAAAACTCGTGACATTGCTTTGCATAAATTTTGTTCGTTCCCTATAATCAATTTGTTGTCTTTTGGGACGGGTTTTTTTGGGCCCTTTCATCAGATTTTCTCGGGATTTATCCCAAAAGTATTTTTGCTGTCTCACCTTTCCTGCTGTGGCTAAAGATCAACTCCTCGCCGGTATCGATATCGGAGGATCACATATAAGAACCGTAATCGCTGAACGCGAAGCTGACCAGCAGCATGTGAATGTTATTGGCGTGGGTATCAGCAAGGCGAATGGTATCCGAAAGGGAAACATCGTCGACATTAATGAAACCATTAAAAACATCTCTGCTTCTCTAGAAGCTGCTGAACGCATGGCCGGTGAACACGTCGATAGTGTCTTTGTGAGCATCTCCGGTCATCAACTGAAGTCTATCCCCTCTAAAGGAGTTGTGGCTATCAGTGGACAAGAGATCATGCAAGATGATGTACAAAGAGTGCTCGAAGCTGCTCAAACCCTCCCTCTCCCGATGAACCGTATGATTGTGCGGGTTGTTCCACGCCTGTTTACCATCGACAATCAGACCAATATCAAACAGCCACTCGGGATGTCTGGTATTCGACTGGAAGTTGATGCTCAGATCATCACAGGAATTGGTCCAATGGTGAAGAACGTGGAAAAGTGTATGCATCAGGTTGGAATCGACATTGAAGATGTTATTCCAGCGCAGCTTGCTGCTGCTGATGCCGTTCTCTCTAAGCGCCAAAAAGAACTTGGTGTGGTGGTTATTGATGTCGGACTGTCGAGCACGAGCGTTGCCATCTACGAAGAAGGCGTACTCCTCCACACAGCAGTTATTCCAGTAGGTGGAGAAAACGTGACCAACGATGTTGCTATTGGACTGCGAACCAGTATAGATGTGGCTGAAAAGCTCAAAACTGAATACGGTTCCTGTAATCCAAATGATGTCAGTGGTTCTGATGAAATACAGCTCAGCCAAATATCTCAAGTAGATCAGCACAAGGTTTCGAAGAAAGAACTGGTTGAAATCGTCGAAGCGAGATACCACGAGATCTTCAGCCTGGTTCGTGAAGAACTCAGCAAGGTTGATCGTGATGGAAAGCTTCCAGCAGGTGCTATCTTAACTGGTGCAGCTATCAAGATTACGGGCTGCCTCGACCTAGCAAGAAACGTCCTGGGACTTCCTGTGCAGATTGGTTTCCCTCAGGATATAGATGGAATAGTAGATCGAATTGATGACCCTGCATTTGCCACAATGCTAGGTCTCGTAACCATGGGTTCCAAAGGAGAACGACAGCGTTCTTTCTCTTTGGGGACGCTCAAAATGGGTAAAGTCTTCAGTGGCATGTCTGGCTTTTTCAAACGCCTGATTCCTTAATTTTAGCTCTTTTTTAATTACTACATTATGGCTGACGAACTTCGAAAGCTTCTCACCGGAAAAAAACAAATGCGATCACAACACGACAGTGGTATCACTGACGCGATTCCAGATATCTCGCCTATGGCAAAGATAAAAGTTGTTGGAGTTGGTGGTGGAGGTGGAAATGCTATTAACCGTATGATCGATAGCGACCTGACAAACGTCGACTTTATCGCGATCAACACTGACGCTCAAGCGCTGTACTACAACGCTGCCCCACACAAGATCAATATTGGTAAGGCGGTTACCAAAGGACTCGGTGCTGGATCAAATCCAGAAACAGGTAAAAAAGCTGCAGAAGAATCTTCAGAAGAAATCCGTGCTGCCCTCGAAGGTGCCGACATGGTTTTCATCACCGCTGGAATGGGTGGAGGAACAGGATCTGGAGCTGCTCCAATTATTGCTGAAACTGCTAAGGAGCTTGGAGCTCTTACTGTTGCCATCGTCACGAAGCCTTTCTCTTTCGAAGGAGCTACACGATGTAAGCATGCTGAACAGGCTCTCGAAGTCTTGAAAGAACGAGTGGACACGCTCATCGTGATACCAAATGACAAGATCTTGAACATTATCGACAAGAAGACTCCCCTGACTGACGCCTTCACGATTGTGGATGACGTTCTCCGACAAGGTATCCAAGGAATCTCTGATCTGATCACCGTTGGTGGACTGATTAATGTTGATTTCGCCGATGTGAAGACCATCATGCAGAACGCTGGTTCAGCGCTGATGGGAATTGGATTTGGTGCTGGCGAAAACCGAGCTGTTGAAGCTGCTCGTGCGGCTATTGACTCCCCTCTCTTGGAACTCAACATAGAAGGTGCTCATGGAATCATCCTCAACATCACTGGTGGAAATGACTTGAGTATGTTTGAGATCGATGAAGCCGCACGAATCGTCACTGAATACTGTTCTGATGACGCGCATATCATCTTCGGAGCTTGCATCAACGATGCCTACACTGGTGAAGTGAAGGTAACGGTAGTGGCTACTGGATTCGATGAAGAAACTCAGCTGCAGAAGATGGAAGAAGAGCAAAAGAAATCGATTCGATCTGGAATTGGAATGGGACACGGACAACGACCACGACCACTAGGAATCAAAGATGCTTTGGGACAGAACAAAGGAAAGCCTCGTCCTATGACCAAAGAAGAAGAACTCGAGATTCCTGCTTTTATCCGAAAGAAGGTGAAGTAAGGAGTAGGAGTGTTAGGAAGAGCAAGAACCTTAGGCCCGTTAGGATTTCCTAGCGGGTTTTTGATGATTATTTCTACCCCAGCAATCAAGACTCCTTACTCTATAATACTAATAATATCCTTCGCATAGCCCTTCTCTTGAATTCTTCTGTCCATCAGGTAGAGGGATCTCTTCCCATCTCGCTTGCTGAAGTTGGTAAGGATTTCGAGGAGGTTGAGCTGGACCCGAGGGATCACGAAGTCTCCGAAGGCGTTGTTGCACATCTCTGAGCGAGCTTGGTTCACGGGGTAGCCTGGTGGATCGAAAGGGAGGCTCTGAAGAATGATCTGATCGAAGTCCATGATCTCTGGCGCCATAGCCCGGAGGTTGCGGTAGGTGAGGAAGATCACCTTGCTGTCGTGACTGTCTGATTGGTAGCGATCTCGTAGTTTTCCGGTTCCACCACTGAGGTCTTCTGCGTATGCGCCCATCTCAGCGGAGAAACTCTTATTGATGTCGAAGAAGATTCTTTTGAGAGCTGATTTCGAACCAAAGATAACTCCTGTTTTCCCCTTCAGGGTTGGGAGGAGCTTCGTTAAGAATGATCCCTGTGCAGCAAAGTCTCCTTCTTTTTTCGTCCCCGTGATTTCCTCGAGTGTGGGTTCGATAATCTCGAGCTCGTGAGGGTTGTCGACTTGCTCAACTGGCATTTCTGGTAGGGCAGAAAAAGTATCGGCAGTATCGCTGATAACCGTAACCGGTGGACCACTCATAAGGTTTTTTTCGATGAGGCTCTTCACTGAAAGAGGTGCAATGTTGAAACTGGTTCCGAAGCGAGGATCAACGGTAACCCAACGCACCCAGAAGGGGTCTCCTAGCAAGAAGAAGGCTTCAAAAAACTTCAGGTAGGCTTTGAGGTCTTCGTTGCTTTCTTCCTCCCTGATGGACTTGATCTGTGACTTGAGTCGGATAAACTCGTTGCTCTCGGTGATCATGGGGGTGAGCATCATGTGCTCTGGATACTGAGAATTTGGGACGAGTTTGTTTCCAAATCGGTCGAGTTCCTCAAAGAACTTCTCACCTTTCTCGATCCAAGACTCATCTGATGATTTATAATCCCAGTCGCTCTTATTGAGTCGTTTCCCAAAGGTTCGAGTCGCGTTGTCTTCGAGCAACTGAGGCTCCAGAATGATGAGGTTATCTGCTGCTTCCAGGAGTTCTGGATTTT
>CAYGRJ010000046.1:0-7266 GCA_964352285.1 uncultured Candidatus Peribacteria bacterium | reverse complement strand
TTCCACTTTGTACCCCAAGTTGCTAAAGTCCACCACCTCCTTGGTGATGTGCACCAGAATATCATGGAAGACTCTCGCTTCCGTTCTCCAAGCCGATTTGTAGATTCAGAGATTATTGAGACCCCAGAACTTTCTGCGCCTCAGCAAGTAAACTCATAGTCTTGTCCTTTCCGAGGATCCAAGCACTTTCAAATGCCCCTGGCGAGTATTGAACCCTTGTGAGTGCTACACGGAGTGGCCAGAGGACCTGTCCATTCTTGAGTTCATGGGCCTGAATAGCATCCATAAGCTTTTCTTTGATGAGCTGTTCTTTCCAGTCTTCAAGCTCTGAGAGTGCTTTTTCAGATACTTGAAGGGCCTTCATGGCCATGTCTTTATCGACCTTCATCTTTTCGTTGAACATGAGCCCAGTGTCGAGCTCGTGAGATTCAAAATAACAGCTGATGAACTCGTTTACATTTTCTGGCTCTTGGATAATTTTGTCCTTTACGGTGTAAAGGCATCGGGCAAGAAAGTGTTCGTCTCTTTGGTAGTCATCTTCCAAGTGCTCTTCAACGAAAGGCAGCAGCTCTTTGACGAACTGATAACGACCTTCGTCTCCAATGATATCGATCTTGAAACCTCCCTGCTTGGTTTCTTGGACCTCCATCTTGAGTCCTGCTTTTTCTGCAGCATCCTTAAGGTTTCGCTGTCGCCAAACGCCTCGGAACCAGTTGAGCTTGGTGATGTCGAAGACGGCACCGGCCTTCTGTACCTTTTCGAGATCAAAGATTTCTTCAAGCTCCTGCAAGGAGTAGATTTCTCTGGTTTCACCAGGATTCCAACCGAGGAAGGCGATAAAGTTATTGATCTCTTCTGGGGCATAGCCCTTCTTCATATAGTCTTCTACAGCTACATCTCCCTGTCGCTTCGAAAGCTTAGAGCGATCAGCATTGAGAATAAGTGGCAGATGAGCGAACTGAGGAGACTCCCAGCCAAAGGCTTGGTAGAGCAAGATATGCTTTGGTGTTGATGGAAGCCACTCTTCACCACGGATCACATGTGTGATGCCCATCAAGTGGTCGTCAACGACGTTTGCCAAGTGATAGGTGGGAAAACTATCTGACTTCAAGAGGACTTGGTCATCGATGGTGTTTGAGGCGAACTTCACCTTTCCACGCACTACGTCATCAAAAATAATGAGCTCATCTTTTGGCACCTTCAAGCGCACCACGTGATCAATTCCAGAGCTGATCTTTTCTTGAATTTCTGATTCGGTGAGTTGACGACAGTGTCCGTCGTAGCCAGTTGGCAGTTTAGAGGCTTCTTGTTTTTGACGAAGTTCTTCTAAACGTTCTGAAGTACAGAAGCATCTGTAAGCAGCCCCTTTATCGATCAGCATTTTGCAGTGGTGCTGGTAGGTATCTGTTCTCTCTGATTGCCGATAAGGTCCAGCATCACCACCAACATGTGGCCCTTCATCGAAATCAATTCCTGCCCAATTCAAGGTGCTGATGAGGTTTTCCTCCGCTCCTTCAACTTGTCTTTTCTGATCGGTGTCTTCTATTCTCAGGACTAACTTCCCCTTATTCTTCTTGGCGAATAAGTAGGCGTAGATAGCTGTCCGAAGTCCACCGATATGCAGGTAGCCAGTTGGAGAGGGTGCAAAACGTGTTTTAACCATAAATATGAGCAAAATAAGCCCTGCGAGTATATCATGTCCACCCAAGTGAAGCCATACCAGGACATGATCAAGATCGCCTGTTCAGCAAAATACTCTTGTTCATGCTCAAATGGAGCGTAGAATACCCATGATCTGTAATGATCAGGGTATGGACATCCTCTTCGTCGCCGCTCTCGGAATTTTCATCGTCTCGTTTTTGACCATGATATTCGAAGTCTATGACAAGGCTCTTGTAGCTATGTCAGGGGCTGTATTGATGATTCTCTGCCGGGTTCTATCCTTTGACCAAGCCATTGAGGCCGTCGATTTTGAGACCATTGGTCTCTTAATGGGAATGATGATTATTGTAGATATCGCCAGCTCGTCTGGCGTTTTTTCTTGGCTAAACACCAAAATTGCCAAGCTTACCAGAGGTCAACCCTGGCTCATATTTCTCCTCTTTGTGAGTGTGACAGCTCTGTTCTCAGCCTTCTTGGACAATGTGACGACCATGTTGATTATTGTTCCGATTGTAATGTCACTCAGCAAGGGAATGGGCCTAAACTCCAAGTTCTTTTTAATCAGCCTCGTCTTGTTTTCAAATATTGGTGGAGCACTCACCCTGATTGGTGATCCAACGAATATTATTATCGGAACCTCTGCAAATCTCAGTTTTAATCAGTTTATCCAAAACCTGATTATTCCTATTAGTGCTGTTGCAACGGTACTCATTCTCATCCTTGGTTTTACTCACTGGGATGATTTGAAGTCTACACGCGGGAACCTTAAGCAACTGTTTGTCTCTCATATGCTCATCCAAAAAATCGAGCATGTTTTTGGAAGAGATTCAATGACGAAATCATTTGTACTCAAAGTACTATTCGTCATGATGGCAACGCTTTTGAGTTTTGTATTCCAGCAACAGCTTGGTGTTCCCGTGAGCATTCTTGCACTCACTGGAGCCTTAGTCCTTCTGCTCATTACCAATGACCAATCCTCTATTCACGATTCCCTCGCGAAGGTTGAATGGTCTACCCTCTTCTTCTTTGCAGGTCTGTTTATCATGGTTGCTGGCCTTGAGCATGTTGGACTGCTGGAGCAGATAGGAGAAGCTATCATTCAGTACTCCGATGACTACCAAAAACTCATCCTTCTGATCCTCTGGTCATCTGCGATTATCTCCATGCTTCTCGATAACATTCCCTTCGTTACGGTGATGGTTCCTATCATCTTCCAGGTGCAGCCCTTTATACCAGCAGGAGTAGATCCGAATTTGATGTGGTGGGCCCTTTCTCTGGGAGCCTGCATAGGAGCTTGTGGAACTCCCGTTGGATCATCTGCAAATGTTGTGGGAATTGGCATGGCCAAAAAGCATGGCGTTCATATCTCATTCCTGAACTACATCAAGATTGGACTGCCACTGACCATGGTTGCTCTGAGCATTTGCAGCTTGTACTTCATCCTGATTATTTAATTCGATATGGCATACAAAGAAAAGGTATCGGATCTATTTCTCAAAATTGAGAAAATGGTGGGAACAAGTGGGCTTTCTGATATTTCCATGTCAGCACTCTCCGAAGCCATTCACGATTTCAAGGAGAAAGGTGAGGATGATTTCTTCGAACAGTTTTATGAGCTCTTTGA
Organism: uncultured Candidatus Peribacteria bacterium; assembly: GCA_964352285.1. Classification (GTDB taxonomy): domain Bacteria; phylum Patescibacteriota; class Gracilibacteria; order JAUYGZ01; family JAUYGZ01; genus CAYGQA01. The sequence continues at coordinate 3,980 of CAYGRJ010000046.1, read as the reverse complement.
GATTGTGAAGAACACCCAGCCTCGGATCGCCTTGGTGATCGATGCCTTCTATGAGATCTGGGAAGAGCTCCTGAAGGCTAAGAAGAAAAAACATCCTGAAGGTCATCTCTACTGGGAGAGGAAAATTCTCAAAAGCATTCGCCAGTTCCGATCTGAGATCAGGCTACAAAAACAACAGATGACCGCAACTGGAGCTAAACAGATTCGCAAAGGTGATGTCATTTTGATTCACGGTATTAGCGGGTCAGTAATTTCTGCACTATCGATGGCTAAGAAAAAGAAAAAGAAGTTCCGGGTTATCATCGCTGAACAAGAAGCAGAGAAAACTCAGCAAATGATTGAGCTCATGAATAAGAGTCGAATCCCCTTTCAAGTGATTCCCGAATATATGCTTTCTCATATTGAAAAGGAAATTACGAAAGTATTCCTGGGAGCCGTCACCATCAACAGCAAGCTAAACGTTGTTGCCGATGCGGGAACCAATGCCATCGTCTCAGAGTTTCACCTGAGGAAGACCCCTATTTACTTGTTCTTCACGACACGTAAATTCAGCCTCTGGGAATCAAGTGATGCTCATCACACTTATAAGGTGAAGAGTACCCGCACCCACAGCAAGTGTGCGAAACCGATTTCTTTCGAGCGTATTAAATTCTCTCATGATCGAATACCGCTCCACCTCTATGATGTCTTTGTGACTGAAAATGGAAAGATGAATGCTCGTGAGATAGAAAAACTCTTTAAAAAGAAATTTAAGGAGCGTGATTGGTGGCGTGATGAATTCTTCTAGACGAGAACATTGAAGAGTGCTGAATATCGGGTATACTGGTTAAGCTCTGCATTTTAATGAACCTGAATGGATCAAGATCGTTTGAATAAACTCGAAAAGATTAAAGCCACTGGTGTGAACCCTTATCCAGACCGCTTTCAGCAAGACTATAGCCTTGCGGAGGCTTTGGAGAAGCCGATGGATAGCGAAGTTAGTGTCGCTGGTCGCATGATGACTTTTCGAGACATGGGAAAGATTACCTTCGCCCATCTTCAAGATATCAGTGGAAGAATGCAGGTTGTCTTTCAAACCGATGAACTCAACAAAGAGCAGTATGACTTTTTGAAGCTCTTGGATCTCGGAGATATTTTGGGAATTCGTGGAACGGTTTTTACGACTCAAAAGGGAGAAGTTTCTATCTTAGTAAAGTCATTTGAACTGCTGAGCAAATGCCTCAGACCTCTTCCAGAAAAGTGGCACGGCCTTAAAGACAAAGAGACAGCCTACCGACAACGCTACCTCGACCTGATGACCAACCGAGAGACTCTCGATCGTTTTGTTTTCCGTTCGCGATTCACACAGGCTCTTCGAGAGTTTTACTGGCAGCATTGGTTCTTGGAAATTGAAACACCTGTACTTGCGCCTACTGCATCTGGCGCATTAGCAAAGCCTTTCTCAACTCATCACAATGCTCTTGATCACGATTTCTTTTTGAGAATCGCTATTGAAACCGATCAGAAGAAAGCTTTAGTTGGAGGTTTTGAAAGAACCTTTGAACTCGGAAAGGTGTTCCGAAATGAAGGCATGGACCCTTCTCACCTTCAGGAGTTTACGAGTTGTGAGCACTATGCCTCGTACTGGAACTACGAAGACAATATGAAATTTACTGAAGAGATGTTCCACTACCTGCTCGACAAAGCTCTTGGCACACGAGTGGTACAGATTGCTGACCGAGAAGGAAACCTTCAGGATGTTGATTTTGGTCAGCCTTGGAAACGTATCAGCATGCGTGACCTCGTGAAGGAAGACTGCGGAATTGATATCGATGAACATGACAGTGCTGATTCTCTCCTTGCAGAGATGAAGAAGCAGAATATTCAGATTGAAGGTGTTGAAAATCTTGGAAGAGGAAACCTTATCGACCAACTCTACAAGAAGGTCTCTCGTCCAAAGATGATCCAGCCAACCTTCCTCATGCAGCACCCTGTTGACGTGAGCCCACTTGCCAGAGCGAATGATGAGAATCCAATGATTGTCGATCGATTTCAAGTGGTCGTGAATGGTTGGGAGATTGTAAATGCCTACTCAGAACTTGTTGATCCCGTTGTTCAAGCTCAACGATTTGAAGACCAGTCTTCTGCAAAAGAATCTGGAGACGAAGATGCCCATGGTAAAGATGATGATTTCGTGAAGTCTATGGAATATGGAATGCCTCCTCAATCTGGATGGGGTATGGGTATCGATCGAATCGTTGCTCTGCTCACCCAACAAGATAATCTGAAAGATGTGGTGATGTTTCCCCTCTTGAAACCTCAGAAAACTGCTGACAAAAATGTCCTCTTGGTGGTCGGAGAAATTTTGAAAGCTCAGAAGCATGAGAAAAAAGATCACATTAATATTTGTGAACTCGACCTGGGAGCCTACGGCATGAAAAATGTCGTGTGCGCTGCTGAGAATGTCCGCGTGGGGATGAAGGTTGTTGTAGCTCTTCCAGGTTTTGAAATGTTTGCCTACGATGGGAGTGGTGAAGTGGCTTACACGGTTGAAGAACGCAAAACCTACGGGACTATGAGCGAAGCGGTGATGTGTGCTCCGGAAGAAATCAGTATTAGCCAACCAGATGATGAACGTAAAGGATTGATCGTTGAAGTTGAGGCAGAAGTCGAAGTTGGAACTCCTTATCAAGAAGTGACCGACAAGATCATCCTTGCTTAGATTATCTCTGACGTATGATTCGCAAAGATCTTGGGTTTGCAGAAATTCTTATTACCGATACTGAATTTGGTCACGTTGGTGTGTTCCAGAAAGACTTCAAAGATCGTCTCGAGGAAAATGGACGAGAAAGCTATCCTACTTTTTGGATGCAGCAAGAGCACAGTTCTCAAGTTCGGTTTTGTGGATCCTCTCAAAGCCGTGATCGGGTCTTTGAATCTTGTGATGGGTTGATTACTGGTGAAGTCAGACACATGCTCGTAACCAAGACAGCAGACTGTGTGCCAATACTTTTGTGGAGTAAAAAGCACCAGATTGTAGCTGCTCTCCATGCTGGCTGGAAAGGTTTCCTCGCTGGTATCATTCCTGCATTTGCTGAGGCAGTAAAAGTTAATTACGGTTTCGATATTCAAGATTTTCAAGCTTATCTCGGGCCTCATATCCGAACGTCTTCTTTTGAGATCCAAGATGAATTCATTGCTCATCTTCCGGAGAAATGGAAACAGCTGGTTGAAGAAGGTGATGGGAAAAAGTACTTCAACCTCACAAATGGTGTGCGAGAAGAATTGAATAGCTGTGGGATATTTGACATTGAAGACTGTGAAATTGATACCTATCAAGACTCTGACTATTTTTCTTACCGAAGATGGTGTCATCTCCCTGATGCTGATCGACCTGAGCACTACTCAACTTTTGCGAGTACGATTGTGATGCGTTAGACTATTGCTACTTAGATTACTCCCCTATGCTTCGAGCTCTCAAATCACTCTTCCCCCAAGACTCTTCTTTCCGCTTGGGATGGCACAAGTTCAAAGCTGCACTCGCTAGCTTTATCTACCGCTATCCAGCGAATAAGATGGTTGTTATTGGTATTACCGGAACGAATGGGAAGACAACAACAACAAAACTGACGGCAAAGATTTTGGAGAAGGCTGGATACCAAGTGGGTATGGCCTCGACGGTTTCTTTTCAAATTGGAAATCACGAATGGCAAAACAAAACCCACAAGACTTCCCTTGGTCCTTTTCAGATGCAACGACTCCTCAGGAAGATGGTCAAAGCTGGCTGCACTCATGCCGTCGTAGAAACCAGCTCACACGCTCTTGCTCAGCACCGTGTATATGGTGTCAGCTATGATGTCGCTGCTCTCACCAACGTGACACCGGAACACTTGGATTATCACAAATCGATGCGTGCTTACCGACAGGAGAAGCAAAAGCTCTTTGAAGGTTTGGTCAGTTCAAAAAGAAAAAATGATACTCAAAAAATCTCTATACACAAC
>CAYGRJ010000045.1:0-7318 GCA_964352285.1 uncultured Candidatus Peribacteria bacterium | reverse complement strand
AGGTATCTTCACCATCAAAAAACGAATCTGGTGTCAGGTTCAAGATTCCCATAACTAATGGTTTGGAAAAGTTCAGCTTCATGATGATCGTTCAATAACGAGTTTGCGAAATGCTTCCAGGAGCACTTTCGTCTGAGGGCCTGGATGTCCATCTCCAATTTTCATCCCATTAACCTCTCCTACAGGGATCAATCCTCTACTGGTTTGAGTAATAAATATTTCGTCGACCTGATCAAGCTCATCAATGGGCAATCCATCACTCTTCTCGAGCTTAAGTTCAGGGTTTTCTGACTGAAGCTGCTTGAAACACCGCAAAACATTTGCCTGTGTGACTCCTTTGAGGGCATCAGTACAGTAGAAGAGCTTGTTTCCTTGAATCCAGAGAAGATTTGAACGTGATCCTTCCGTGATCAAGCCTTCATTATTGACTAGCAAAACATCATGATGCCCTGATTCATGAGCCTCTTGATAGGCTGATTTTATTTTCGCATCAGGAAATGACTTCGCAAAGACATCATGTCGAACGAGATTCTTGGTGACCACAGACACTCCTGAATAAATGCTTTCATCTACATGAAGTGGACGCGAAATAATCACCAGGTGATTTGGAGTTACCGTGATTTTGAGAAATTGTGTCTCTTCGGATGACTCTTCTATGAGCCTTTCTACATGCTGACGAATGGCTATCATGGTCGGAGAAACCACAAATTCCTTAATCTTTGCAGATTTTTTGAGCCGTATCAGGTGATGATCGATCTCAAAAGCTCGAGAGTTATAGGTCCTTATCGAAGTGTAGACGGCATTTTTTGGGTAATTCGGGTCGTTTTCCAGTATCCCATCTGGGTCTTCAGATGCCCCTTCGGGTACCAAATAACAGTGAATTGTTTGCATAATAACAGGGTGAGAATGCATAATAAACCCTTCTGGTAGAAAACAAAAGATCCTTCCCTTCTCATTTCACCCCCGAAACATGACTCAACCCGAGAAAACCATCAGTATAAAACCAGAAGTAGACTTCCCAGAAAACTACCAAGACCTCGATAAAGATTGGTTACTGTCTCAACTCGAGAATCAAGAAGACGGTTCTGAACTCAAAGATGACTACGACTTTATTTGGGCACAGTTGCCAGAAGTCTTTATCCGTCAGTACCAAGAATCTTTCTACCGGAAGCTTGCTTCCGAGCATATGCAAGCTGAAGCTCGACAAAAAATCGAACGCCTGCTTACTCCTAGCCAAAACCACCGCGTTGTTTTTAATAAAAAATCAGGACGAATTCAGTTCTGGAAAAAGAAATCAGCTTAGGAAGGTTTTTGCCTTCGCAAAGCACTCCTCATATTCTTTCTCAGCAACGGAGTCATAGACTATGCCCCCTCCAAATCCAGCTTTGATCTGCTTATGTTCTTGAACCAAGGTGCGTATAGCAATATTGAAGTCCATGCGACCATGATCACTGATATAACCAACGCACCCCGTATAGAGTCCCCTATTCCAACCCTCGACTTCTCGAAGAATTTCAACAGCTCGTCTCTTCGGGCAACCACTAATAGATCCACCTGGAAGGGTGTTCTTGATCACGTCCCATGGACCAAGACCTTCTCGAGCCTGTGATCGAATGTGTGAGTAGGTATGCCAGACTTTAGGCAGCTTCATGAGTTCTTGATGTGCCATTACCTCGACCGTGCCGGGCTTACTGACCTTCGCCAGATCATTTCTGAGCAAATCCGTAATCATGCTGAGTTCTGCCTGCTCTTTTGCATCAGCCATAAGTTCTTCTCGAAGAGCTGTATCAACAGCAGGGGTTTCTCCCCGTGGACGAGTCCCTTTTATAGGCATAGTCTCCAGCTGGTCTTTATCCCAGACCAAAAATCTCTCTGGTGATAAGCTCATCACTGTCCTGGTGGACTGTTCCATATACACCGACATGCTCGAAGGGTTTTTTTTGATCAGGTCAGCAAACAAATCACGAGGATTGTTTACAGCTGGGCCTGTAAAAGGAAAGGTGAGGCAAGCCTGGTAGATTTCACCCATCCGAATATTCTCGTGGATTTGCTCAAAAGCTTTTTGGTAGCGTTCAAAAGTCCACGAAGGCTCTAGGCTTAACTGTTCATGTTCAGGCTCTACCTCATCAAGAATCAGCCAGTTTATTTCTCCAACTTGGGTCCAACTCTGCTGATGATGATCGTAGATTAATGCTGCATCATATCGAGAAAATTCCAGATGATCCCCTGGTTCAGGGGGCAACTCTAAGAACTCATAGCCCAGTTCATAATTCACGCTTCCTATCCAGCCACCTAAGAAAGGAAGCTCATGAACCTCCTCTTTCGAGTTCCAGTGCTCATTGAGGAGAGTACCATGAGTTGTTCTTTCAACAGGATTTGCGGTAATAATACTCCATCTGGATCCTTTTGATCCATCGCTAAGCAGTAAGCAAAGCCCTTCGAGATCCTGCGGAAGCCTTCGAAAAAGCTCAACCGGACTCAGCTTGAGCTCTGGAATGGGTGAAATCTTTGGCATTAGGATTTGATCAGGGTCAAAAATTCAGCTCGGGTTTCTGGACGCTTCTTGAAGAGTCCTTTGAAGGCAGAGGTCGTCACGGTGCTGTTCTGTTTGTCTACTCCACGGGATTTCACACAGAGGTGTTCAGCATTCAAGATCACTCCAAGGCCCTTGGGTTGCAGCTCTTCCCACAGAAAGTCAGCAATCTGACTCGTGAGCCGTTCTTGGTTCTGCAGGCGACGTGCAAAGATATCCACCACCCGTGGGAACTTCGAAAGTCCTACGATTTTATCACCAGGTATATACCCAATATGAGCTCGTCCAAAAAAGGGCAAGAGGTGGTGTTCGCAGTTCGAGAAGAAGTCCAAATCACGGCTTATGACCATTTCATCGTAGCCTTCCGAGTCAAAGACGGTCAGAACGGACTTGGGATCGATATGATAGCCAGAAAATAATTCTTTTCGGCTTTCCATAAACCTCCGGTAGGTATCTTCCAGACCTTCGCGAGTAGGGTCTTCACCTATAGATCTCATCCATGCATTAAAGACATCCTTCGTGAAGGCTTGATCACCAACGGTGTCAACGAGCTGACGGAGAGATTGAGGGTGTGACATAGAGGCTTTTAGAGTCACTATTCTAGCAATCTTCAGATGATTTGTCATCTTCCTCTTTTGCCCCGAAACTGCTTGAGGGGCTCTGATCCAATAGAAAAGGTATGGTCACAAAAAAAGAGATCGTGAATCTCAAAAATCTCTATTAAGCACAGCTTCTCAAGCAAGTTCGAAGCAAAAAAATCACGCCGATTTCTCAACCCAATGCTCATCCTCACATTTTTCCAGAAGAGCTGTAATCGATTCGCCCATGACCGGATGTTCTTGATCTCCAGCAATATCTGCCAGCGGCTGCAGTACAAAACGCCTGTCGGTGACTCTCGGATGAGGTAACAAGAGGTTTTCTTCACTGAGCACTTCGTTCTGGTAAAACAAGATATCGATATCGATATTTCGTGGACCATTTTTTACCGATCGCAGTCTTCCCATATCTTCTTCAGTAGCCAAACAGCTCAAAATCAGCTCTTGAGGCGTTTGATCGCATTCAACAATCAGCACCTGATTCAAAAAATCGTTCTGGTCAGTAAACCCAACCGGCTGAGATTCATAGATACCAGATTTATTCATCACCTGAACTCCCTTCTTAGAAAGGTTCTCACAAGCGGTATCCAGATTCGCGTGGCGATCTCCTATATTACTTCCCAAGCTGATGACAATGTAATCCATAATTATCCACGGTAAGTGACAAAGCAGGTTGAGGTTTCCCAGAGCTTGACCTCAGAGAGTTCAACACCCAAGGCCTTCATACTATCGTTAAGTTGCTCCCAGATCCAGACAGCCATAACTTCTGCAGATGGGTTTTCAAATCGATCATTCAGATGCGTGTGATCCAGGACATCGACCACCTTTTCTTTCGAGATTTTTTTGAGGTCAACAAAGTCAAAGACCAGGTCATCTTCTCGGAGGTCTCCTTGAACGGTGATTTCCAGTTTATAGTTGTGACCGTGAAGGTTCTCGCACTTTCCTTTGTACTTGGTCAAGAAGTGAGAAGCAGCAAATTCAAAAATTTTGGTGACACTGAGTTGTGGCATATTTCTTCTTTAGGGGGTTGTAGTTTAACACGTTGAGGGGATCAAAACCTCCTTATCTTTGGAGAACGTGGCAGTTAGGTTCTGTAGGTTTAGCAGCAGAATAAATATTCAAAGCACTTCCAGCAGAATAAATGAGGTGTGGACGCCGAGAAACAGGAGAGGTTTTGGGCAGGTGAGTTTCTCCTGGTCTGTGCAATGACGAATCTTCATAATCATCAGCATAATACACTTTGCCAGATTTCATGGTCGCAAGCGTTGAGGCTTTGAGTTCATATGGTGGAGATTTATCCGGTGCTATTAATCCTGCTTGTGTGACAGAAAAGGTCTGTTCATATCCATAAGGCTGATCATCTTCATGTTTGATACTAAAGTTGTTGTCTGACATAGCCGGATGGACATGAATTGGAGTTTTAACTGGGTGTAAGAAGCCGTCTCTCTGAAATCCAAAATTTATACACCACACTTCCCAAACCCTCCTGGAAGTCTCTGCTCGCATGATTTTGATGCGTTTATAAGAGCAAAAATTTTCAGGTCCCGATAACTGATGGAGAAGTGTGTCTGTTTTGCTCAAGGTGGGAACAAAGTCTCGGATTGCCTTACTGAGGATTCCCCAACACATTTGGTATTCTTTTTCAGAGTGATCAGAAATAATACGATGCAGCCATGTGATCAGCTGATAGTACCGATCAATTTCTGGATAATTCTCACCCAGAATATCTGTTTCAAAAACCCCACCACCCAATTGGTGATCGCTTTCAAGGGCTTCTTTGGTATCTATACGGACTCGATGACGTGTGAGTTTGAGTTTCTTATCAAGAGGTTGATATGGAATGCTTTCAATGAGGGGAATTTCAGGAAAGTTGCTGTCATCTCTGAGAATAAGTTTGTCAGTTCCCAGATACATAATGGCACATGAAGGATATTTTCTGATTTAGCATAACCATAAGCAGTTGCTCTCTCAAGCAGAGATCGGGAGCACCAGTCCAGAATCGAGAATTTCTCGGTCTGCATACTGAACTTCTGGAAGATCAGTTGGTGGCAATGCAGATGACGTTGTTTCTGAATCCAAAAGCTCAGCGATATCTTGATGAGTATAGCCACAGCATCCGCCAATAAACTTGAGTTGGTACTGAAAGGCGAGGTATCTCAAAAATTGTGCTGTTGCTTTGGGGTTTATGAGACCATGAGAATCTTCAGCAGTATCCAGTTCTGCATGGGGCTTCGAAGAAGCATTTGGATATACTCCCAAGGGCTGAAGGCCATCACGAGACAACTGCTCCAAGGCGAGAGCAGCACCTTCTATGGGGCCACAGTTCAAAGACTGCCCGAGGAGGGCTGGAGAGTTGTGCTTGAGGACACGGCGAAAAATATCGGGAAAGGATTCATTGCCAAGTGGCTCTCCAGTTGCCGTGAAGGGGTAACTAATAATCCCCTTGAGCTGATGATGCTTCTTTCGTCTCTTTTTGAGAGCGCGGGCAATACCTTCAGCTTCTTGACCAGATGGAATGGTTTCGAACAGAATGGTCAGAGGCGCTCGGCAGTGCTTGGTGACCTCTTGGATGATAGCAATCTGTTGCTCGTGGAATTCAGCAGCAGCCTTTGCTTTAGGAGAGAGCTCTGGCTTATAGCAGTCATGAACAGGACCCACACAAAAGACCAGTGAGATTTCATTTTTGACTTCTTGTTTCGCTTTTTCGAGGTTAGAGACAAGCAGGTTGAAACTCTCTTTGAGTACTGAGCTATAGCTTCGCTTTCCGTCATCATCATGGAGAAGGTTTCGTGTTCCAAAACAAGGTATCGTCGCCCACCGGGCACCAGAATTGAGATACTCCTGAGATATCATGCTGATACTCTCACGAACAGGAGTGTTATGGATAACATCAGTTGGACCACTCAGGCTGAATGATTGGCGCTGGGACTCTTCCTTGAGCCGAGTCCCATAGGGACCATAGAGGATATTTGACTTCATATATCTTTATAAAAGAGGATCTATGCTATTTAGCGAATAATAAAGAAGCCCTAGAGCCTGTCAATAAGCCCTAGGGTTCCTCTGTTGTCGGGATATGCCGACGTTTATGCTTCTTCCTCCTTAACTTCCTCCTTTGATTTATCACCCTGAGCGGAGTCGATGGGCTCTTCTTTCTGAGCTTCTTCTGGCTTTCCCTTCAAAGCTTTCTCAACCAATTCAGCTTCTTCTTGGCTCACGCCGTCGATAGCTGTCATCGCTGCAGCATTAAGTCCCATCAGTTGAATACTCTTCACGAATCCTGCACCTTCGAGCTTCTCAGCAATTTCAGGAGTCATACCTGGAAGATCCTTAATGTCTTCAGCGGCAACTGGCATTTCGATCTTCTTCTCAGCTGGCTTACTAGCCTTCTCTGGTTTGAGCGTCTCAGCAACTTCTTTCTGTTTGATCTCATCAAGTTTGCTGGTGTCGAGTTTATCCAGATCAACAATGTCGATTTCCCATCCGGTTAGCATGGAAGCCAGACGGACGTTTTGACCCCCTTTACCGATAGCCAGAGCTCGTTCTTCCACAGGAACAAAAATCTGTGCACGACGTGTTTCTTCATCGAGTTCTATATGGGTGATCTTCGAAGGTGCTAGAGAAGATCGGAGCATAGCTACTGGATCTTCTGAGAATTCAATAATATCAATTCTTTCGCCATTGAACTCCTCCATAATATTTTGGATACGAACTCCTTTTTGACCCACACACGCTCCAATAGGATCAACATTGCTTTCAGACGAGCTTACAGCAACCTTGGTTCGAACCCCGGCTTCACGCGCCACGGCGTTAATAGTCACCACACCTTCTCGAATTTCTGGAATTTCAAGCTCGAGCAAGCAGTTGACCAGCTTCGCGTGCGATCGAGAGATCAAAAGACGTGGTCCCTTTGGTGTTGAGATCACCTTGTCCAGGTAGACCTTAATTCGCTGACCGTTTTGGTAGTGCTCTCTCGGAATTTGATCATGTGGTCGGAGGATCGCTTGTGTTCGGTCAAGATCAACGTACACGTTGGGTCCTTCTACACGGTTAACATAACCGTTGAGGATTTCGTGCTCTCGATCCTTGTACATATCGGTGATGATTTCCTTTTCAGCTTCTTGGATACGCTGGATGATCACCTGCTTGGCAGATTGAGCGGCGATTCTTCCGTAGTCAGTTGGAGTCACAT
>CAYGRJ010000044.1:0-7339 GCA_964352285.1 uncultured Candidatus Peribacteria bacterium | reverse complement strand
ATATTCAAGTTTTTACAGCGTCTATTCTTCAACATTCACCACAGGCTCAACATAAAAGTCAGCCTCAAGACGCTTTGTAATCAAGTACTCAGCAAGCTCAACCAAATCGAGGTCAAATGACATCTGCAGAGCTCCGCTTTCTTTATCGAAAAACTGCACTCGGATCCCCTGCTCACTGTCTTCATACTGCACATCAAATTGCTCTGGGGCTGGATTGATAATCACCTTGTCGTAACGGCCCTCAAAGACTTCTCGGTACACCCGGACCTCTTCGAGTCGTTTAGAAGCCTCCGTCGCCTCCTCAGCGTCTAGGTCAGCACTTTCTTCCAAAGTCTCTTCAGCATCAGCAATCTCTTCAGCAGGCTCGGAGTCTAGAACTTCTTCAAGAATTGCCCCCCCCTCTTCTTCAACATTCTCTTCAGCTTCTTCATCAGACACTGCAGCTCCCTTCAAAGCGTCCTCATCTTCCAACAAGCTCAAATCATCATTCTCTTCAACTTCAGCATCCTCAGACACAGCCTCTTCATCAGATTCAACTTCCTCATCTTGATCCGGACGACGTGTTTGAGATTCTTCCAAAAGGTTAATCTCCTCACTGTCCAACAACACCTCTTCAAACGCTTCAAACAAATCCTTACCCTCCACAAAGATCATTCCATCATCATGAACTTCAATTTCGAATCGCGCAGAAACAAAATCTTCATCAAGGTTAAGCATCAAAGCCAATCCTGGAAAATCTCTTGAAGTCGTACTTCCCTGTACAAACAAAGCATCAAGTTGATCACGAGACAATATATCGACAACAGTCCCACCATCACTATTCACAACTTCTTCACCATCCTCTTCACCATCTGGAACTTCAAGGAGGTTTGAAACTTCGTCATACAGCAAAGCATCAGGGTCAGAATAGCTCTCTAATCGGCTTTCTTCAGCCCGATCAACACCAACCTCATGAAGAGTCAAGGACTGAACTTCGTCAATCTGAGATCCTCCAAAGGTCGTGGTAAAGAGTGCTTGTCGATTTTCATAGTCAATTTTTTTCACCCGAGCATCAAAGTCTTTATTCGTCAGGCATTGATATTCATCAGAACGAATTGGAAAGCTCACAGGTGTCCCCACATTCCCCAGCACATAATAATTGCCCGCCTCATTATCCAAAAAGATGAGATCATCACTTACTGTCGGCTGAGAAATACAAGTCGACAAACGAGGCAAAACTCTCATCCGAATACGATATTCAGCAGGAAGCTCATCCAAAGCACTCGTAAAGCTTACAACACCCTCACGAGGAAGTTCATAATCAACTGGCAACAAGCTCACACTCTCTTCTTCACCAGTTGTAGCATATGGTCGCGCATACACCACACGACACTGACCTAAATCAGCTTGAAGATCACCCGCTTCAGTAATTTGCAAAGACTCTGCACCTGAAAACCTCATACGTATAGTAGAAAGGTCAGCTCCAGGGTTCATAATAAACTCTTGTGCAGGAGTAAAATAATCTCCAAGAATCCTCCAATCAACCTGAGGGTAAAGTTCTCGAGAAAGAAGCGATGAGGATGTCTCTACACCAGCAACCCATGAATCTGGATCATCTCCCTGATAATAATGTGCCACATGATCAACCAGTTCTTCTCCTTCAAATCGTGAAGCAGGCAATGCTCCCAAAAACTGCTGCTGAAAGTCAGCAAAAACATAAGGATCTTCTGAAGTATTTAAGAGCTGACTAAGTAAAGATGACTCAGCCGGACAACTCAGACGCTCAGTATTCTCAGTCTCCAAAACAAGATCATCAGCAGCAAGCAGTTCAGCATCATCATCAGTCACCAATTCAAGAGCAGAACCCAGTTCTCCCCGAAGAACATCATTTAGTAATTCATCATCACCAGACTCAATCAATTCAGAAAGCTCTGTTTCTGTAGCATCTTCCTGGAGTTCAGAAAGTTCATTTTCCCAAGCATCACGATACATCTCATAATCTTGAAAAGGAACAAACCAAGAACTGATCAACTCTCGGTCTCTCATAAAGAAAGTCGAGAGATGCCAACGAGAACTAAAGGTAATTCGTTCATCATGCTGAGATTGATTCTTTTCAAAATGAAGGGGAAGATTCATCAGGTCATCAAGAACAGATTGGCTCTGAAGCTTCTCACGTTCATCACGGTCAATCTTAAATTCCAAGTCTTCCTCAGTCCACTCAGGGAATTTCCACTCACGTTCTACCAAGAGTGGATATTGGAAATCATCTTGAGTGACAAACAGAGTCGTCAAAACTCCATCAACATAATAACTCCTCAATAATCCCGCAGGAACGGTCTTTTCAGTATCAACCACAGCGGTACTCATCTCAAAGTACTCAGAATCAAGAGCTGGCCGGAACATCGCAGGATCTGATTCAATACGGGGTCGCATATTCCATACTCGGCTTTCCACTCGCTCTAAGTCAAATAACTCAGGTGACTCCAAACGACGCTGATACTCATAAACTCCATTCTCAGGGGCTTCAAAGAGAACCATCCATTCTTTAAGGGAGTGGGTTTCCTCATCGTAAAAGTAGGAAACAAGCTCTCCAGAAGTACTATCCATCACGTGCACCATCCCAGAGTAAGAACTCACCTGAACATTCTCCAATGCACTAAAGCCAAACCAGAGCTCACCTTGAGGATGGTAAGCATCCACACGAAGTGATCCATCTTTACCAACACGAATCAGAACATCTTCAGGACTTTTTAGAACCTGATCAACCTGAGTCATCATCAATGATTCATCATCAAGAGCCTCTGGCTGAAGTGCTGACAACTGCTCTTCAAAGCTCAACACCGGTTCTCCTATTTCAAGATCTTCTTCAGAGGATTCATCTTGTTCATCATCCTCAACCACTTCTTGAGTTTCCTCTTCATCCGGACGCTGGACCTCTGGACCACTTTGCCCTTCCCCAACTTCTTCCTGAACATCTTCATCAAGAACTTGTTCGTCACCTTCTTCAACCTCTTCATTTTCAAGCCCTTCTTGCTCCTCCTGTCCTTCTTCACCATCATCAAGAGCTTCCTCTTCATTATTTTCTAGCGATTCAACTTCGGGTTCTTCTTCTAAAACATCAGCTTCCTCTTGCTCCGCCTGTCCGCCTTGAAGGGAACTTGCTTGAGGAGCTTCAGATTTTTCAACTTCTTCAGCTTCTTCTGAAACCTCTTCGGCAGCTGGCTCTGGAGTCTCTTCAATCACTTCAGTTTCTACCGTTACCTCAGCCTCAATGACAGGCTCCTCCACAACTTCAATGGCAGGCTCTTCATCAAGAATCTGAGCTGTCGCAAATAAAGCATTTTTGATCACTCCCCAAAAACTCAACTCATCAGTTTCTTGAACTTCTTCAACAGGACCTTCTGGTGATTCCTGATCGACAGCAGGCGCAGGGTTTTCAGCAACCGGCCCTTCTTCCACAACCTCCTCAGTTAGCTCAGGCTCTTCTTCAGCATTTACTTCTTCTTCAACGTTTACTTCCTCTTCCTCTCCTTCTTCTTGAGCAGGAACTTCTATCACCTCTGAAGGCGTTTCAGGCTCAACAACCTCTTCATCTTCAGAACCGATCTCCTCAGGTTCTTCTTCTCCTTCATTCACACCTTCCTCAGATTCTCCAGCTTCTTCTTCAACTTGTTCATCTTCAACCACAGCTTGTTCATCAGCTTCTTCAGCTTCATTATTTTCATCAATATCCTCAACCACAGGTACTTGAGAATCTTCTTCATTAACGGTTTCTTCACCATCAAGGGTGTCGGACTCCAGAGCTTCTTCGGGAGTTTCTAACTCATCAGGAGGCTCAACGGCATCAAGAAACTGGTCTTTATCATAATTTCCCAAGTAAAAAGCTGACTCAGATTCTTGTATTCGATAACCGTCTAAACCCACATCTTCTCGCTCTGCGAAGTACCCATCACGGATCACTTCAAAGGCTTCAAGGTCAATCCACTGAGGCCTATCATCGGCTTCCTGTAGGCTAAAAGCATACAAAAATGACGGATCAATTCTGCCAGAAACCATCACAATCAGGATCACTCCCAAGAGGACTAACATCGACAAGGTCGACACCACAGCGCCAGCACGAAACAATTCAAATTGCTCTCTCATACAACTTTTTATAGGGGTATTCATAATATTATACCAAAAATTGAGCCAATTTTCCAGTGCTGAAATGCTTTTCTTCTCAAGAGCCCCTCTTCAAAAAAGCATCCAAAAACAAAAACCGAGGAAAACACTCCCAAAAAATCCACAAAAATGCTAAAATACATACCTAGAACCTTGATAAATCGCGCTTCTCTAACGAGAATCCCAGTCCCCGGAGGCAAAGAAACACTTCTGTTCTGAGCCTTCCTTTGTCTTCGGGGGTTGTACTGGATTCGAGATCGAGATTCTGAAGTCTCTTAGTGCCATGTCGGGGTTGCGCTGTCCCCCGATAGATCCGTCCAGCGCACCAATAAGTGCTAAAAACTCTGTTTTTGCCAAAGTAGCGAACAGCTTCAACCCTGCTCCTGCTTTCAGCCCTAGCTTTGCTTTGGCTGCTTAAACCGTTTGACCATAACTCAAACGTCGTCCACCTGCCGACCTCTTCTACGCAGACTGGGTGTAACTTAGAAGGGTAAGAATGCTAGCCTGCTCGCCTAACATTTCGAAAACCCAGAGCTAAGCTCGTGCGGCTTTTTGCTTGTCCTTTATCTCACGAGTCGAAAATTTCAGGATAAACTGTCATGGGAGATCTAAAGCCTTCACTCTTTCCACGTGGGTTCGACTCCCACCAACTCCACCCCTCGACTCGTTCTTGCTCTGCAAGAACTGCTCGGGGTCTCCGACCTAAGAGTCGAGGGCCTTGAGCGAGTAAAAACGAGTCGAAAGGCAAGTCCTTAAGCCACATTAAGGATTTACCTTTCGCACAAAAACCATGAGCAATGTCACCTACTACACTTATCTCGCCAGATGTGCGGACAATTCCCTCTACACAGGCTACTGCAGAAATGTAAGCGAACGAGAAAAAGCTCACAACAGTGGTAAAGGAGCAAAGTATACCTTCAGCAGAAGACCCGTTAAAATAGTCTATTTCGAAGAATTCCAAACGAGAAGTGATGCCATGAAGAGAGAAGCTCAAATCAAAAAATGGAGTCGTCTCAAAAAAGAGAACCTCGTGGACTCTGGTCATCCCACAAAAATCAGATAATCTTCTTTCTTTAAACTGACAATTACCAAACCACTTCTAACCCCTTTCACAAGCCAAGGGTTTTTCAAGATGTCTCTTTTTTTCGTATGCTCAAAGCAATAGCTAGTCACCAGAAACTAGCAACTATCCTCTTAATCCTCTCACCATGCTCCCCTTTTCAGAAGTGAATCTCTTCGCTTGTCTCGGCGCCACTATTGCTTGTATGCTCCTAGGAATGCTTTGGTACGGCCCGCTCTTCGGTAAGCCATGGATGAAACTTGTTGGCCTCACCAAGAAAGACGCCGATAAAGACATGGCTAAAACCATGGCAATGGGACTCGCAAACTCTTTTCTAACAGCCTACGGAATAGGCCTCCTTCTTTTAATACTCACTCCAGCAGATACACACCAAGCCATCATGTATATCCTCGTTCCATGGTTTGCATTTAGCGCTATGGGAATCTTTAGCGATAGCATCTGGGCAAAAGCATCATGGAAACTTTCATGGATCAATACTGGGTACACACTCTTTTTAACGCTGATCACAACGACGATCCTTATGAATTGGCCTTGGTAGAATGATACAACCAGACCATCAACAAGCCCTGCAACCAGCGGGGCTTTTTTTGATCAGCTTTAAAAAGAATACAATACCTCTGGATCACACATAAAACTACATAAGTACTAATAACCATTTTCCTCCCATGCCACGAAAACCAAAAGAGGAGTATCCCAATCAGCTCAAGTGGAAAGCCCTCTTCCGAGGCTCGCTCCTCTCCACAACCATCAACAAGCACATTAGCTACGTAGGCTTCGCAGACAGACGAGCTCAAGGAATCATCACCATCAACGCCATACTCATCCCCATCGCCCTTTCGAAAACCACCGACCCCTACTTCATGTGGGGAGCCATCATAGCCATCATCACAGCGCTGCTCAGCATGACGACAGCCATGATTTCTCTGTATCCCAAAAAGTACGGCACCAAAAAACACAAACATCCAGACCTCCTCCATTTTTCTCAAATTCAAAAGTACGAAGAACATGACTACCTCCAGCATATGAAGGAAGCCTTAGCAGATACCAGCATCCTTGCAGAAATGGCGGTGAAAGATCTCTACCACATCAGCACCCGAATCCTAAGCCCCAAATTCCGCTGGTTAAAGATCAGCTACTTCCTGTTCTTAGCCGGAAACATCCTGGGAGTCTTGATCATCGCCCTCATCAACAGCTAAAAAGTTATGAACAGAAAAATGTGCACAACTCTCAAAAGTGAGAAATAAACCAAGAAATCAAGATCAAAATATACGCACAAGAAAGCCAAAAAAAAGACAAATGGCTTCACTATAGGAATGCACAAACTTTCACACAACTTTTGCACAATTTCCATGAACTTCCGTTCATAAAAATCGCGTATTACTAGGAAGTTCCTCGCTTCAAAACTTTTCCACATCACGTTCTCCTAACTTTTACCTCCTCAATTCCAACACCATGGTACTGCTCAACTCTCTCCAACTCCCCCTCGATTCAGATATTATCCCCTTCGAACTTCCCGATCCGGATGGAAACATGCACAGTTCAAGTGACTTTAGCGGAAGAAAAGCACTCGTTATTATTTTCATGTGCAATCACTGCCCTTATATCAAGGCCATCCAAGAGCGTCTCATTGCCCTTCAAACCAGCTATGAGCCCCAAGAAGTACAGCTCGTTGGTATTAATGCCAATGATGCTAATGACTACCCAGAAGACAACGCAGAAGGGATGAAGAAAACTATCGCTGACTGGGGTATCAACTTTCCCTACCTCATCGACGAATCACAAGAAATTGCAAAAGCTTACCAAGCCCAATGCACACCTGACATATATGTCTATGATCAGGACAATAAGCTCGCTTACCACGGACGACTAGATGACAACTGGCAAGAACCCGACAAGGTCAGCAAACACGAACTCAAAGAAGCGATTGAAGCACTTCTCAATGGGAAAAAACCATCAGCTGACCAACACCACAGCATGGGCTGTTCTATCAAATGGAAAGCTTAAAACATCTCAAAAAAAAGCGTTTTCTATCGACTAATAATGAAAGAAATCAAGCTTCATAATCTTGTAAAACACAGAAATGCACTTATAATGCAGCCTCACAAATATTCACAGGCA
>CAYGRJ010000043.1:0-7359 GCA_964352285.1 uncultured Candidatus Peribacteria bacterium | reverse complement strand
TGTATTATACACACTGCCAGCGTTAATCCTGAGCCAGGATCAAACTCTTCGTAAAAAACACGAAGTTTTTGATTATTCTATCGTAGCGATAGAATTGGCTCTTCATTTATTTAAAATAGAAGAGAATACTAAACATTGTTTAGAAAAGACCATTTGCTCTGCATTGCTGCAGGGCCTTCTCTACTCTCTCTTGTTTACCATTTTCTTGGTTGATTGTTGATTGTCGATGATTTCAAGGAGCATACAAAACTCCGAGCAGTGCTCAGAGCCCGATAATAGTAGACAACGGTTTAACTCTTGTCAAAACTTTTTTAGAAGTTTTTTGGGGGATACAGGACTTATTCTTCAATTTCCTTGAAAATGAGGTTTTCTGCGTCTTTTTCAACCTTTCGAGGGTCCCAGTTTCTCGCGTGCATATTGATCACAACCCCCAAAGGCTCATGAATATTCATCAAACTGGATACAGATGAACCGAGATTGAGAAGCGCGTCACTTCCAACGATATTCATGGGATACATCGCCCCCGTAATCACAACAGAAATATCTGAAAGGGTCTTTTCTGGAAGATTGTTGATAATATATACTCCTGTTTCTGGCATGGTGTAGGTTCCGTGAGTTATCAAGAAGTGCCGCACCCCTTCTTTATGTGCTCCTTCTATTTCTTGCACCATAGCTTTTCGGTCACCTTCTGTGATTGCCCTACTATCTTTGCTACAGATATCTCTCATCTCAAAATCAGCAACTATTTTCATTGAAGACGTGAAGTACTTACCAATATCTACGGGGTCAGAAAAAAAATGTGAAAGCACAGCCAGCTCTGGATAACTTGTTTCACACCCCGTAATGGTTCCGCCAGTAGAAAGGTGAAGGATTTTCATAAACAGTGGCTAAAACAAAAACAGACTGAGTGTATCAAAGCACATCTTTATATTCACTCAAAACGGACTACCACAATGATGGTCATATAAGGACTCCTAGCATACGATAGACAGCGCTTAGAATTACAGCTGCTCCTGAGAAATAACCTCTACCAGTTCGTAAGTCCAAATACTTGCATCGGCTGGCACATTCTCACGCTTGGTTCTCTTTACAGATAAAGCATAGCGATTTCCTGCCTGATGCTCAAAGCCTTGTATCTTGTCGTAAAAGTTCTGCCATTCTTCTGATTCGTCGGTTCTGACCATCATGCACTTCATTGGGCCAACGCCAACACAGTCCACCAATTCTGAATCTATATATAAAGTATAAGTGCTCATGAGGCATTCTGGCTTTTCGTAGACAGCACAGGCTTTTCGAGTACAGGCGGCGAACTCAGCCCCCTCTGCACGAGAACAGGTGTTACATCCATCTGTATAGTGTGTGCAGCTTTCATCAATGATGTCTTTCCAAGAGTTTTGATCGTAGCTCATTTCTGTAGACTCCCCTTCTTCAGGCTGAGTTGTTGTGTCGACTTGCTGAGAGCATGCGGTGCAGAGTAAGAGGAGGAATACAGCAACAACCCCCTGGAGTGACTTCAACATAACTAATAAGGAAAGAATACAAGTGACTTTATTATAAAGGACGATAAAAACTCTGACCATCTCCTCACCAGGCTTGAACTGTAATTGTTGAGAATTTATGGCGAAATAAGCCGATGCTCTCAAATCATATACTTGACTGGTGGAGCCTAGGAAACCCTCCTTCGCTTCTGAAGAAGCTCCGGCGGCCAGGCTTGAGCTCCTGACCTTTTGGCAATAATCGTGGTGGAGCCTAGGAGACCCTCCTTCGCTTCTTGCAGAAGCTCCGGCGGGCAGGCTTGAACTCCTGACCCCTTTTAATAATCTTGGTGGAGCCTAGGAGACTTGAACTCCTGACCTCTTGCATGCCATGCAAGCGCTCTAGCCAACTGAGCTAAGGCCCCAAGGACCTTTTATTTGTAGCTGTTTAATACCTGCAATTCAAGATGAAAGATACGATCTCATTCTTTCTACAATATAAGCATGATTCTAAAAAGCACACTCCATCCTATTGTGCAAAACGTTCAAGAGCTGGTGTTTGAGGAGGCTTATAAAGTGATCTATAATGTAATGAAACGTTGAGATAAAGAAGAACGTAAAGAAAAGATCATTTTCTTTTGTACATCTTTGTTCATCTTTAGCCCCTTGACGCTCACTTCTTAGCACTCTACACTTGAGAGTGCTAGATCGCATTCATTTTTCATTACTTCCCTCCACTATGGCAACTGCTACGCATCAGGCTTCCAGCCAAGGACATAAGAGCATGCTCGTCCCTACTGTTATTCAAAAGAGTCACGACGGTGAACGTGCTTACGACATCTACTCACGTCTTTTGAAAGACCGGATTATTTTCTGTTCCGGAGGAGTGGAAAGTAATATGGCCGACATGATTATCGCCCAGCTATTATTCTTGGAATCTGAAGATCCAAAGAAAGATATCACGATGTATGTGCACTCGCCGGGTGGTCACGTAACTGCTGGTTTGGCTATTTACGATACGATGCAGCTGATCAAGCCTGATGTATCGACGGTGTGTTTGGGAATGGCTGCTTCTATGGGAGCGGTACTGCTCACCGGAGGTGCGAAAGGAAAGCGATATGTGCTGCCTAATGCAGAAGTCATGATTCACCAACCCCTCGGAGGAATGGAAGGTCAGGCTACCGAGATTGAAATTCATGCCAACCATATTCTCAAGACAAAGGATCGTCTCAATCATATTATTGCTCATCACACTGGTCAGAAGTTTTCTACCGTTGAAGCTGATACTGATCGTGATAACTTTATGTCTGCTGATGACGCTATGAAGTACGGTTTGGTTGATAAAGTCATTGGAGACCTCGATGTCCTGAAAACCATCAACAAGCACAAGAGCAAAAAAGTGAGCTCATAATTCCCTCATCCCCTCGTCCCCTATCCATCAAACAAAAACTTATGAATAACTTCGATAAATTTACCGAGAACGCTAAGAAAGCTCTGCTCTTTGCAGAGAGCGTTGCCAAGAAGACGAATTCGACTTACATCGGGACCGAACATATCTTGCTCGGAATCCTCGCCAAGAAAAATTGTAGTGGTGCTCAGATCCTCCACCACTTTGGCGTCTCACTCGAGAATGTTCAGCTCGTGCTCGACAACGTGGGGTCGATAAAAATGGGTAACGAACAAGAGTCGGGAGAAAAGTTAAGCCGTTATGCCAAGAAAACCATCGAAGATGCCATTGCTATGGCCTACAAGATGGGGCATGCGGAAATTAACACGACTCACATCCTCTACGCTCTTTGTACTCAACGAGAAACGGCAGCGACCGTGATCATGGAGAATATGAAGATCAACCTGAATGACATCCTTGAATATGTTCAGCAAAAGTTCCGCGAACAAGGTGGCATAACCCCAGAAAACATTGCCGGTATGGCAAGCGCCGCTCCAGCTGGAGATGCAGGACAAGGCGGGATGAATCCTCTCGAAAACTTCATGAATGGGCTTCAAGGTTTGATCATGAATGCTCAATCACAAGGAGCTGGTCAGCCACCACAAATGGCTGAAACCTTTTCAGGGACTAAGGGAGCTGACAGCAAAGGTCATAAAAAACCTTCGAAAACTCCAGCCCTCGACTACTTCACCACCGACTTTACCGAGATGGCTAAGGAAGGGAAAATGGATCCCGTCATTGGTCGTGAAGATGAGATCGAACGAATCATTGCGATCCTGAATCGGAAAACGAAAAACAACCCGGTACTCATTGGAGAACCTGGAGTTGGGAAGACCGCCATTGCTGAAGGTCTCGCTCAGCGTGTTCAGTCTCGGAATGTGCCAATTGGAATGCTCGACAAGCGAGTACTGGAACTGGATATGACAGCTCTTGTAGCTGGAACAAAGTACCGTGGTGAATTTGAAGAGCGCATGAAGAAGGTGATCGATGAAGCTTCACAATCTGACAATGACATTATTCTTTTCATCGACGAACTTCACACTGTGATTGGCGCTGGTGGAGCTGAGGGGTCTTTGGATGCTGCAAATATTTTGAAGCCAGCCCTTGCTCGAGGTCGTGTTCAGGTGATTGGATCGACAACACTCAATGAATACCAGAAGCATATTGAAAAAGATAAAGCTCTCGAACGGCGTTTCCAACGAGTGCTTGTGGAAGAACCAAGTGTAGAAGATGCCGTATTGATCTTGGATGGTCTCAAGCAGTCTTACGAAGACTTCCATGGAATCAAGATCGACGATGATGCTGTTCGTTCTTCTGTAGAACTTTCTAAGCGATATATTTCTGATCGATTCCTCCCCGACAAGGCTATCGACATGCTCGATGAAGCCTGCTCCCTGAAGAGTCTTCAGAACAACGGGAACCTCGAAGAGGTTGAAAAGATTCAGTCTCAGCTTTCGAAGGTGATCAAGAATAAAGAAGATGCGGTCTTCAAGCAGGACTACGAAAAAGCATCTCGACTCCGAGCCAAAGAATTAGAACTGAATGAAAACATGAAGAAGGCGAAGCGAGCTGAAGTTCCTGACGAGCTCAAGCCACATGTTTCTGGTGAAGATATCGCGCTGGCGATTGGACGCTCAACTGGAATCCCAACTACTCGCATGCTCAAGAGCGATGTCGACAAGTTGATGAATATTGAAAAAGCTATCGGCAAAAAAGTTGTGGGACAAAAAGAAGCGATCGCTGCCATTGCCCAATCGATCCGAAGGTCACGAATGAATATTGGTGATGAACGACGCCCTATTGGTTCATTTCTATTCCTCGGCCCAACAGGAGTTGGGAAAACTGAATTGATGAAGGTCCTTGCTGACGAGTTCTACGGAACAGAAGATGCATTGATCAAGGTCGACATGTCTGAGTTCATGGAACGTCACAATGTCTCTCGACTGGTGGGAACCACTGCTGGATATGTTGGATACGATGAAGGTGGCCAGCTTACCGAAGCGGTTCGCAATCGTCCTTACTCTATCGTGCTCTTCGACGAGATTGAAAAGGCTCATCGAGATGTGCAGAATATCCTGCTGCAGATTATGGAAGACGGATGCTTAACTGATGGAAAGGGTCGCAAGATCGATTTCCGAAATACCATCATTGTGATGACTTCGAACATTGGTGCTGAACTTCTCACTAACAAAGCTGCTCCTATTGGTTTTGAAATCGACATGGAGGAACTCAAGAAAGAGGAGGAAGCTTATGAAGATGCGAAGGAAGGAATTCTCGAAGAAGTGAAGGGATTCTTTTCTCCAGAATTCATCAACCGTTTGGACCAAACGATTGTCTTCCGTCCCCTCACCCACGACAATATTAAGAAGATTGTAAAACTCCACCTGACGAAACTTCAGAAGCGTCTCTTGAAGCGTGACATCAAACTCGATGTGGTTCCAAAGGCTCTCGACTTCTTGGCGACCAAGAGCTATGACCCAGCTTATGGAGCACGACCTGTGCGACGAACACTTCAGGACATGATTGAAAATGAACTTTCGAACCGCCTGCTGAAGGACGGACTCCACGACGGAGAAAAAGTCACTATTGATCTGATGAAGAAAAAGAAAGGAGCTAAAGAAGAAGATGAACAGCTAGCCTTTGAGGTGAAGTAAGTAAGTGGTCAGTGATAATTAAAAAGGCCTCGTGAAAGCGAGGTCTTTTTTGACCAGCAATCTCATGGTATTCAGGTATTCATTGAATGCATATACGAAAACTTGTCATCTCGACCTGCCCATCTGGCAGGTGTTCCGTATTGTAGAGCCGCCCTTAAGCACGAAGTGATTCCCTGTCTGCCGACAGGCAGGCTCCACGTTGGTCGGAATGACAAATCCTGAAAGGATTTACGGACTACCTCTCTCTGAATATTTTTCCAGAGGCTTCCGCTTCTTCCTTGGTGGCAAAGTAGAGATGATTTGCGGCACTTAATTTTTTAGCCTGTTTCTCAGTCAATAAATAGTAATATTTTCCTGATTTAGAGGCGATAAACTGTGCCCACTCTGGTACCTCTATTGTAATCTTTGGTCTTTTTTCTCCCAAATATCCCAGATGAGTAACATCAAGCTCGAAAGCCATGTCTTCAGAAGGGACAGCCACCTGATCTCCAGACTGTATTCGAACTGAGGGATCGTTCGTCGATCCGAACACTCTCCCTTTTTCAATCTCTTCTATAAACACGACAGGTATAGCTGAACTCATTTGAGATGTTGCCTGAAAGAGTTGAAGATCTCGATGATGTTGGTATTGCCAAGAGAGTCTCCCAGCTCCAAAGCAGAGCACCCCTGCAACGATGATAATGGCTTTGGAAAGCCATGCTTCTTTCTTCTTGATCATTTTTAGTGTAGAATAGATGCCTTAAAGCTACGCAAGTATTGTTACAACTTCATGAAGAACTTTCTCTTTATTCACGGTAAGCATGGTGTGCTGTCAGCCTACGAGTTGAGAAGCGTCTTTGGCGAACAGGTGATCTTTCAGAATGGAGAGCTTTCGCTTATCAAACTCGAGCAAGTCGATCAACAGCTCTTGAACAAGCTGGGCGGGACCATAAAGATTGCAGAAGTTATCAACGACGCACGAGAAGAACTGCTTGCCATTCCTTCGAATAAAATCCTCTTTGGCCTTTCTACTTATGGGATTCAGGAATCGACCTCGAGCCTCCTCAGAAACTTCAAAGAAGAGCTCAAAGAACACAAGAGACCATGCCGGTTCATGAACAAAGACTACCAGAATATTAGCTCGGGACTCTTGAACAAAAGCAATCTTATGAAGAAGGGTGTAGACCTGGTCTATGCTCGAGTCGACGGAGAAGATGTTTGGGCGCGAACGGTTTTCTTTCAAGATATCGACAGCTACTCTCAACGAGACTACGACAAGCCCAAGCGAGATATGAAGGTAGGCATGATGCCGCCGAAGTTGATTCAAATGATGATCAACATGGCGAAGCCCAATGAGTCTACTACAATTTATGATCCTTTTTGTGGGCTTGGTGGGACGGCGATGGAAACGCTACTGCGTGGCAATCCAGCTATCGGTTCAGACATAAAAGGGAGACTCATTGATTCGACATTGAAAAATCTCGACTGGCTCCGTAAGCAATTTGGAACAGCAGCTGTTGATGAAAATAACTTCTTTCAGCATGATGCGACTCAGCCCTTCGGAAGTCGAGAACTTCCTGAAGATTTAGTCGTGGTCAGTGAAGGATACCTAGGCCCACCACTAGACAAAGCACCTGATGAAAATCGACAACAAGAAATCTTTCAACTCTTGGACGGAATCAATTCTTCTTTCTTTGCCGAAATCTCGAAAGTGATGAGCCCAGGGAAGAGGCTAGTGATGACACTTCCCTATTTCCGAATACGAAATGAACAGGTTCTCTACCCTGAAGAAATGGTACAGAAG
>CAYGRJ010000042.1:4259-7444 GCA_964352285.1 uncultured Candidatus Peribacteria bacterium | reverse complement strand
GGAAACGAACTGATCATCATCTGCGACCATGGTAAACCACCAGCCCGATATCGCCTGCAGATGACTCTTGAAGCTGAGCATTTCTGTACCAAGAGCATTCTGAAGCAACAGAACACGATCCTGGTCACTCTCTGATTCGCGAAGCTCACGCTCTTTTCGATCATCGAGATTAAAGGAGACTTCCTTATCTATTTCTTGAAAGAGCAGCGAGAGGTCTTGGATATCCGTATTCGCAATAATTTGACCAGCAACCTGTTCTTGCGGATTCTGTGTCCTTCGGAAGTTGGTATCCAGGTAGTAATCTCCACTCGTTATCGGATCTAAGAAGCCATCCCAAAGGGCTTGAAAAGGACCGGAACCTTCAAAAGCTCCACAGCTTCCCTTCTTGTTGAAATCAGCACTCTTTTGATTCCACTGCTTCAGGATACTCATCACCCGGGCTCGCTCTTCAGTGATCTCATCATCAAGTTTCGAGAGATTATCATCACCTTCTCCACAAGGAGTTTCGGCACCGACGGCAGAGAAAGCATAACCTTTCAGACACAACAACTGCTGCAGGCGCTCCTCAGGTCCCAAGCTCTTATCAGTGTGAAGTGACTTCATTTGTTCATGATACTTCTGCAGCTGATCACGGTAGTCTTGTGGCAAAGCTTTCTCTTCTGGATACCAAGCTTCCTGTTGGCCGGTACGATAGAGGAACACGTGCAGCTCACGCTGAGCAATCCCATGATCGCCCACCAAACGAGCCCACACATTCGTACTCCGATCAACATCATCCACGTCAGTGATTCGGTCATCTCTTCCTTGTAAGTACCCAGCAACAAACTGCTCGTAACTCAAAGCATTCCCCTGCACAACTTCTTTACAGCGATCCTGAGCCTTCACATCCGTAGGAAAATCTGCTTCACAGTCCAAGAAGTATCCAGGCTTATTCACCCGAGAGACCAACTCTGGATAACCAGTAAGCTTGGTAATTCGATCATCAGAAACACCACCATTCGGATAACAAATATCCGGGTAAAACTTCACCGGCACCTTCTCATAGAAGAAGTGGAAGCCGATATCATCCCCAAAACCATCCTCACAAACACCACTCTCCATAATGGTTCCCGTATTCTTCTTGGGCCTAACGCTTCGGCTCAAGATCTGCTGCTCAAAGGTTTGATTCATTTTAGCAATATGGCAGCTAATACAGTTATCTCTTACCTTCTTCCAGGTCTTACCAACCTTGTCAAAACTCACCTTTATACAAAACACAAAGCGGAAGAAATCACTATTCAAATCAAAACCAGCCGTCCCTTCACAGAGCTGCTGCGCATTTAGTCCATCTGTACGGAATCCTTCAGGCAGGCTATCGCCAGCTAATACAGGATTGGCTTCATTTTCATCGTCATCTGCATCATTAACTGATGATCCTGAAGGGCTAACAGGAGGTCCAGGAGAAACTCCTGGTGGACCTAATGGATCAGTTTCTGACTCTTGTTCTTCCTGCTCTTCATCTTCTTCTGGATCATCCTCAAAGTCTGTAAAGACCAAGTTCACTCCTCGATCCTCATCGACACAAAAAGGACCTGCATAATTTGCAGAATTGCTTCCAAAGCCATGAGAAAGGAATTCATCAGCATCAGTTGAGGCACCTGAACCAGAAGCAGCACTCGACGAACCTGAAACAGAAGCACCAGAAGGTGATCTCTGAGGTCCAGATCGCTCATCATCCTGATCTTCGAAAAGCTGTAAAAGCTGCTGAGTATCCAGAATCACCGAAGTCCCCTGACCTCGATCTCTACCACCATCATTGAAGCTTCCATCAGCAACAATGCCTGTATCGATACTCTCTCCAAAGAAGAGGAAATCAATCACGTCCAGATCAAAGACCAAATCATAAACCGGAAAACCAGGCTTCTTCTCTAATTCACCATTCATAAAGATCTGCAGAGCCTCTAACTGACGACGACTCGGCTGCAATAAGCTTTGCAATCGCAGTTCAAATTCTACTTCTCGGCTAAAATCTTGATAACAGCTGATCAAGCGTTGAGCATCACTTAATGATGCCATGTCTGGCAGCTGCTCAATAGCCTTCTGAATCCGAGTTCGAGCCTCTTCGTCGAAGACATCAGCCAAACGGGTGTAAAAGGCTTGAGTAGCTGGTGGAGCATCTGGAGCCTTCACAGCTGATGCATCATTCAGTTCAGCTAGAGAAGCACTCCCCTTTTCAACGAGTCGCTGCTTTACCAGCTGATGCCACCGACGGTCATCATCCACTTGAGCAGCCCGTATACGCACACAGTCTTCATCGAGGGCATTCTTCAGCGTCGGTTTTACCGGATTCTCTAATCGCTTGTTTTCATAAAAATCCGTAAATATTTGCGCACCTCCAGCCTGTGCTGGCTGTAAATCAATATCAAAATCGATACCAAAACGTTGCTGAATAGCCTCCTCAGCCTGAGAATAAGGATTCTCATTCAATTCTTCGTACAAAGCTCTGTAAAAACCAATACCATCTGTTTCAGAAGCAGACTGAGTCCTATCGACCTGATTAGCAGAGGTCCCAGCATCAACGACACGCTCTCGAAAGTCTCGAGCATCAGGCACATTCTCATCCTGAGCCCAGGCAGCACTGCTCATCCCCAGCATGAGCAAGGAAAGCAGCACAAACGATCTGGTGATCAGAGATCGAAACATATTAATTACACTTGGTAGTAGAAACACCCCCAAACTTATTAGGGAAACAATTCACAAGCTGTCGCAGAAAAGCAGAGAGATTCCGCACTCGAACGAGTGAATCAATCAGATTTTTGAGACTCAAATGAATACGGTAGGTCTCAAAAAACTGACTGTAGATCGTCAGGGCACTATCCAGTGCCTGCTCGGCAGCAGTGGCTTCTTGAAAAATCTCAGCCTGTCGTTCTTGCAAGACCTGAAGCAGTTGATCAGTATTCTGAGTCGAAATCGCTTCATTTGCCAAAGGCTGACCAGACATATCGAATAGTGTCTTTCCATACTTCTCGTAACTGCAAAGAACACGCTCAGATAAACAATCAGGGGAATGATTGCCCGACTGGCATTTTCCATCGAACGCTTGCAAATAATCCAAGAGATCCTGGCTTTTTTCGAAAGAGCTTACCTTGCTCAAAGCACGAGCAAAGAGCTGCTCATCCAAAAAGGTATGATACGCACTCTTGTGA
>CAYGRJ010000042.1:0-4249 GCA_964352285.1 uncultured Candidatus Peribacteria bacterium | reverse complement strand
CTCTTGTGATCATCAAAATCAAACTTGTCCAAATCCACTTCAGATCGACAATTCGATCCGCTACCAGTAGGAAGTAAACCTTCTGTTTCTTCTCCAGATTCATCGTAAATACGAACCTTTTCACGGCAACACATCTCATCCAATGGGACAGACAATGCCTGAACCAGACCCACAGAATGAGACAGCATCAGCAAGGCCAAAATGAGTGAAACAAAGCGTTTCATAAGATCAATCAGGTTGAGAAATAATGACGTCTCCTAAGCGGAAACTAAAAGTAAAGAAGTGATTCACAAGCCTTCCATATTCAGGGACCAACGACTGAAGTCGAGCATTTAAAGAACGCATCTGAAGCACCAAGGGCTCAGATGAAGTCCTTACCGCCTGCTTCAGCAGATAAGCCGAAAGACGATCCAAAAACTGATCCATCAATACGTCAGACTTGGTAGAGCATTCAACGGCTAACTGAAGAGAAACACTGACATCACCCTGACCAGAACTCAAAACGTTTCGACAAGAATCCACCTGGTAAGCGGCAGCTACCGCCTCACTAAGCAACTTATCTGGAGCGCTTATAGCACGACACAAGCCCCTCATTTCTATTCGAGCATCACGAGCCATTTGCTGAACTTCGTCCAAAAGAGCTGCTGTAGCAAGCGAACTTGAGGTTAAATCACCAAGGCGCTGCACGTATCCACGCAATCCCCCACCACCCAGCATGATCTGCTGCAGAGAAGCATGCATTTGCTGTTCGCAAAGCACTTCATCTAGCTGAGCACTCGCAGATGGCCACTGTGCAAGCAGCAAGAAGAGTATAACTATCATTCCGATTTGAAGGCGTAAAAACCTCAGCATAACTATAAATAAAGAATCAATCTCCACCCACCACATTACTCTTTTTCAAGACCACATTGCTGTCTGCACCTCTCCCGGTAATCACCGCATAAAACTGAGAACCCTTGAGCAAATCCGCATCGACCACGACCAAACATTTACAGGTCAAGAGCTGAGTAATCTCAATCCCTTCGAAAGCTCCCGTCAAACGTCGAGGGTCAAAGACTGGGCCAAAAGGAACATCAGCAGCTGGGCAGCCCTGCTGGTCAGCAGGTGCTAATGGTTCTCCTGGAGTACAAGGACAACTGTCCTCTCCATTCACCACCCCGTCTTCATCCAGATCAAGAGTACCATTGGCCACCAACACTCGATGAGCCGCATAAGCCACTTCAGCTCGAGTAGCAAATCGAAGCGGGTCACTATAATCATCCGAGCTCAGCAAGAGTTGAAGCTCTTCTTCTGCCTTTGCCAGATAATTATTGTCTGGTGCATTCCACCACCCATCAGCTGGACCAAAGACTCGCTCACTCTCCTTTCCACGATCCCCCATCGCTTCGATCACCATCTTCATCAGCTCGGCGATATTCACTTCTCGGGTGGGGATAAAGGATCCCAGAGCATTCACCCCGTCCTCAAGCCCTCGGTACCCGTTTACAATTCCGAGATCCGTAGCAATTTCCACACAATGGTAAAACCAATCAGATCCTTCAACATCTAAATAGCTGCGAATAGAATCCAACTTGCCGAGCAGTTGATCTCGTCCAAAGGCATAGATTTTATTCTCGTCCTCAAGTTCATCAGCTTCGTTGGCAAAAAGCCCATCGTGGAAGGCTAAGAAATCATCAGCAGACTTGCTACTTGGAGCGAATTCAGTACGTGTCTCATCCAGAGGGAACTCACAGTTTTCACATCGAATCACCGACATCAAAATCTTCAACGTTTCAGCACGCGTTACTGCTTGGTCAGGTCGGAAAGTCCCGTCTTCGTAGCCCTTGATGAAGCCAAGTTGTAAGAGAGCATCAATCGATTCAAAGTACGGACTTTCTTGATCGATATCACTAAATAAAAGCTTCTTTCGAGCAATTTCGCTCGAAACAGGATTCACATCTTCCAGATCGCTAATACCATCGCCATCAGAATCAGCTTCGAGAGGGTTAGAACCCTGAAGGAACTCAATCAAATTGGTAACCCCATCTAAATCACGATCTTCATCAGGGCTTTCTAAAAAGTAAAAAGCTTCCCAGCTATCGAGCATCCCATCATTATCAGCATCGCCTTCGAGCTGCTCTCGTGAAACCGGGTCCACAATAGAAACCTTCTCACCAGGACCTAAGACCTGGACCTCAGCGAGCAGGGCGTTATCAGTCCGTATTTGCCAAACGAGTGCTTCAGAAGGATCATCAAAGGCTTTTTCATTAACCACCAAGGCTTCAGAAGACAATTCAAGCTTTCCATCGGTATGCAGCACAAAAGAAACCGAATCATCTGCAGAATTCAACTGAACACCACCAGGTGCAAAAGGATGGTCAGATCCCAACTCAATCAACTCGAGAGACTGTTGAAGCGTACGCACCACCACCCCACGATGAAAAGGAAGGAACTCATCAACAATCTGCACATCACTATCCAAATGAGGAAGCATTCGCGTTTCAAATTTATCGATCAAACTGTCGTTTTCGAAGCAAGATACCTGGAATTTCAAGTAGCCATCAGTATCGAGCACGGCCTGTCGATCACACACATCCACGTAGGCATCTTGAAGCACAACCCGTCCGTTCGGGAATAAGCGAGCCACATTAAAGCCATCTTCAATAATAATATTCTTACCACTCAGGCTTTCAAAAGAAGGGAATTCAACCAATCCATTGGCATCAGTTAAGTAGCGTGCTCCTTGACGTACCCCACGAACAGCTGGAGCCAATAACCAATCCTCAACTCCATCACGAGATCCCACCACACCAAGAGGAATATTAGGAAACGCAGGGTCTGTTTGAATCTTAAGAACGCGCTCGTCACTGAGTAAGTCTTCGTCAATTTCAAGCTCAGGAACCAAAATATCGAGATCAAAAGATTTCGTAGTGACCTGATCTCCATCACGAATGAGCAACTCAAGATTCTTCACACCAGGTCGAGAAAATCCTGGATGTTCGAAGACATATCCATCATCTACAACCTCTCCGTCCAATCTCCAAATCAAGTCATCTTCTCGAACAGATCCAAAGAAGTAATCTCGAGCATCAATCTCTATAGGAGTATAAAGAGGAGCTGTTATTCGTTCTCTTCCCGGGACAAACTGAGACTGTCCTTCCAAAACTTGGCGAGCACTGGCATACACAATAGGGGAGAATCCCTTGAGTCCTTCAGGATCTCGTATACGACCATAGTAATGAGCTCTTGGCAGCGTGATATCAACTCGTGGTCCTCGTGAAGAACGCCACTGAACAGATTGCTGAGGCAACAAACGTCGTTGTACTCCCCGATCATCAATCACCGCCTGGGCTTGCAGCACCTCGTGATCAAGAAGCACATCACCAGCATCGAGCTCCATCTGAACACGATCTGAAGAAACCACAACCCTTCCTGATCCAGATTCCAAAACCCACTGATCAGGGTTATCAACTGGAAGGATCATTCCCGGCGGAAGTGTAAGACTCATTTCAGGATCAGAGGCTTTGAGAACACTCGAACGAAGAGCATAAAACTCTCCAGCGGGAACGCTTTCTCCTCTCAGCACATCCACACGGGCCAGGAAAGAGCCATTGATCTCTCCAGAAAGCTGTCGAACATAAGGACGCTGCTGAAGAGCAGGGAGCTGAACCGATCCAGGACCATCAGCATTCATCTGCACTCGACCAGAAACTCCCAGCAAAGTCTCTTCCCCCAGCTCAATATCCCATGCTCGCTCAGAGACTAATTCCAGAACCACCTGACCTGATCCATCAATTTCAATGCTTGGATCAATCAAAGAGACGAGTCGAATACTCACCCCTGCCGGCAGGGTGATGACATCATCTCCAAAGCGTAGCTTTGTCTCCTGCTTGATCTCAACATCTGCTTCTTCTACAAGTGCATCTCGATCACCGCTAATCACCTGGAACTGATCCTGGCTAAAGTCAGCTTTCCGATTCACATAATAACGCTGATGAGAAAGATCACGTTGCTGTGCCTGAGCTACAGAGTCCCAAATGGTCAACTCTACCTGCTCAAGTTCCGGTGAATCCCAAGACCAACGCATAGTCATTTCTTCTGCCTGTTCATTGTCTCGTGCAATAGGCTTCACCTGCAGCAAATGAACCTTTGATCGCTGGAAGTCAGCAACATCTGCACGCTTAACTCCACCTGTGTAAGCCTTAGAAGCACGGAATGATCCATCAGATGGCTTCACATAAAGAGCCCCCTCATAAGCCAAGAACACATC
>CAYGRJ010000041.1:0-7516 GCA_964352285.1 uncultured Candidatus Peribacteria bacterium | reverse complement strand
GGAATTGGTGTTGCCAAGGAGGTGACGGACAAGTTTACCCAAAACCATTCAGTCGTTGAGCGAACGCCAGCTCCTAATCGATTTGCTGTCGCTGCATATGTTCATCGTTTGATAGAAATTGTTTTTCGTCTCAGCCCCTTTATATCTATGAATGACAATCTGGATGATATAGCTGAAAATTTTGCTCGAGAGCTCTTAGAGAACCCTGAAGCTATCTCTCCAAAGCTGACCAAAGCTAAACAGGGGTATTCCATACAAGATTTTGACCAGCCTTTGCAAGTTGAGTCTAACGCTGTTGGTATTATTGGTCTTGGCGGTATCGGTAAACTCCTATCAGAAAGGATTATTTCAACAGGTGGTCGTGTATTTGCACACGATATTGATCATTATCAGAAATCACCTGGTGTTAACCATGTTGATGCAATTTCAAAATTGATTGATAATAATGCTATACGAGTTATAAGTCTTCATGTTAGTGATGAAAAGCCCGTTTGGAAAACATCTCATACTGAAATGTTGAGGGCGAAGCATAAGGAGTTACAAGAGCTCGGTATAGATAAGAAGTGGGTATTTATCAATACTTCTCGAGGTCCTGTTGTAGAAAGAGAGGAGGATATACGAGAATTGGTAGATGAGGGGATATTGGAGGTCGCAATATTGGATGTCTTTCGAGAAGAACGGTACTGGTTCGCTGATGAACTCCATCAGCACTTCTTGGCTGATCGCGCTCATTACAAAATCACACCACATGCTCTTGGGTCTTCTATAGAATCAGACCTTGGAAATAGTCATGATGCTGCTTATGGTGTATTAAACTTTCTTCTCTATGGTGTTGTTGATCATGCCATGAACGCTCCTGAAATTTCTGTTATTAAGAGTTTGTTCCAAGGAACTCGTTCTCAGGAAGTTTTACTTCATGTTCTTCATGATAATGATCCAGATGTTATCTCAATCGCTAAATCTCGATTAGGTTCAATGTTGAAAGAGAATGGTTTTGCTGGGAATATAGGTGGTAGTGTTCTCGATGAGCCATCTTCTGATCAAGAGGGATTCTCTTTGTGGACTGCAAAAGTGAATTTGAGAACCATGAATGGAGATACACTCAATACTATTGACCCTGAAACACTACAAAAGATGGTTGATATTGTTGCAGAGTCCCCAGGCATTGTAAGGCCTTGGTTAACGGCTTTTGAACGTCTATCTTAGTTTTTTCTAAGGTCGTCATGAAGGGTTTACTTCTTTACTGTAAGTGGAGTCTGCTTTTCTGCCTATCCTTGTGAGTACGGGCTCTGGCGAAACTTTTTGCCTTGCCTTTGCACCCTTACTTATCCTTCGTGAAGTTTTGTATCTTCCGCCACTGTTTGATGATCTTTGTGGTCCCCCAAAGGTGATGATGAATCCGAATTCAACCCGTTGTTCACCATTCAGGTGTGCTGATGTTGATATAAATCCCGAACAGTGATCAGAGAACGACTTGTCGAATCGGGCTTCTAGAGATCCACTGTCTGGATCTTGTGGGCGGAAGCGGTATTTCGCAATGACCCTAAAGAGTCCTTCTAGTATTTCAGTTCGGTACTCAGCTCTCGCCTTTATATCATGAAGGAATCCATTATCTGGCCTGACACTCGTCTGGATCCTGATGCTGAGATTATTGTTTTCCCAACTGTTGATGAATCTTATTTTCAAACCACTGACTCTGATTTTTGGGCTTAGAAATCTACAGACTTCTTTTTGAAAACTTTTCCATAAGTTGATTTCTTCATGCTGTGATTCTGAATAGCTGTTTTCTCTTATATCATCTTCATTTTTATAGGCTCTCCATTCTCTATCCACACGATTAATACTGTTCTCCACGAGATTTCCTGCTGAATCCCAGAGTTTTTCTAGTGGGAGCAGTTCTTCAGTATCGATTGTGAAGTCATTGAGAGATGTTCCTTCATCATGAGTCCAATTGAAGTCCTCAGGAAGTGATCTGTAATCCAGTTCAATCTTTCCACTGAGCTCTTCTCGTGTTTCTTCAGTTACTTCTGGTTTTGGAATGCTGCTGAATTCCTGACCATCTGGTTTTGGCGGAGACTTCTTACTCTTCTTTTTCAGACCTTTCCCTTTATCTTCGACATCAGACTCATTCAAGAGGTCTTGTATTCTGAGCCTTGAGCTGCTTCTTCTGGCGAGAAGGTTCTCACCTGTTGGCTTGTCTGGATTGGCATGTGCAGAAGAACCCCCTAAGAGGTAGAGACCTGCAGTCAGTAACCAGATGACTGCTTTTGAAGATTGTCTTTTTTCTGCAAGCCACAGTGAAGCTTTGAGTTTTCTTCTATGAAAACCTTTGTCTAAGGGGAATTTGGAGTCGGAACTTGTGCTTTCGTCGAGGACTTCTGAAGAAGAGCTGATTTTTAGCATGCAGTTGATATCAAGTACCGGACAACAGCATCTTATGCTTTTTGTACGCTGAGCGTCAAAGCTTGGCTGTCGCGTTCCTCAGACAACATCGATTATGCTGACTCTTTTTGCTGTTCCTTTTCATCCAGAGCCTTTTCCTTTACCCGTTGTCGAGCTTCAGAATCGGCTCGAGCCCAGGTGTAGTCGTTGAAGTCGGTGAACTTGAGGATGCCTGAAGTCCAGGGATAGCGTTCCATGATCGCCTTTGCCATTAGCTGACAAACCTTTCGGTAATTTGGGTGTCCTTGAGGGGTGGTTCTGAGCTCGATCATGTGTTCTGCTGCTCTGAGGTTCATTCCCATGCTCCATCGAATGTTGTAACCAAAGAGAACCACATATTGAGCGACTTCTTTACCGAGATCTTCTCGAATGGCACTGTAAAGTGATTCACTGATTTCTTTCGCTTCGTTGATGAGCTTTTCTACTCCTGCATCTCTTAAGTCTTGGGGGAGATCAAATCCGAGTCTTGGGGTTATTAGCTGCCGTTGCTGGGTAAGCATACGGTGTCTTTGGAGGTCACGATAGGACCCAAAGTCACACACGCAGTCAAAAAGGATTGGATAACCGGTCTCCAGTCCCCTATCAGGCCGATTTCTTCGGTGTTGTCGTTCTCCTATATAGCTTTCTAGTATTTCGTAGCGTTCTTCTTCACCGAATTTTGAGACCTTTTCGATGATCTTTTGAAGACTCACCTCGCTGTTGGGGTAGAGCATCATAGCCAGTGATTGGATGAAGTAGTACTCGTCTTGAGTAATACCTTCTCGAGAGCTTGGGATTAAATCGACACTGAGATCCGGAGCTGCCTCTGCTTTGCCTTTGAAGATTTCTTCACCGAGTTCTCGCATGGCTTCTCGTCGCTCTGCAAGCCATTCATTCCGTTTTGCGCGCTTCACGAAGGGGGCCACAATCTTATTGAGTTCTTCGTGCGACTTCTGAGCGATTTCGTTCATTTCTTTTACTTCCTGAGTATAGAGGTGACTGAGCAGTTCTTGAAAGTAGCGACCATTTCCGAACATTCCGACATTGGTGAGGGTAGAAGTGGGGAGTATGCAGCGAATGGTGTCGCAGGTTTTGGTCTTGAGGTCGAATTTGTAGGTTCTTTTGAAGGCTTTGATGTCTTTTTCGTCTGTGAGATCTTTTAAGAATTGTTTTTCACCTGTTCCTAAGATGTCGTATGAAGATTCTTCTAATGGTTTTTTCTGCTCATAGTGCTTGGTAAGCGGTTCTATGAGTTCACGGTAGATTTCAAAAATCCTGTCCATGCCTTTTTCGTAGGCTTCTGCATGATCAGACTCCATGATCTCTGTTGGACGGAGGTATTTCCACTTACCATTCTCATCCTGCATGTCGTAGTACACATATCTGCTGGATTGCTCGATAGGTGATCCTCCTATACGTCGATCTTCAATAACCTTAGCTGCAAGATTTGAGATCTGTTCGAAGCTGACGTTTGCTCCTTCGAGTTCACCCACTGAGTCATCCCCATAGGCTATGAGGATCCTTTCTATCAGTTTTTGTGCATGAACAGGATCAATGTTTCCTTCTTTCAAGAACTCTTTGAGCAGGGTTTCGCGAAAACTCCCTAGAGCTCGTGAGTACCTGGCGAAAACTGAACCTACTATTCCTGGTAAGCCTTTGATCGCAAATATGTTGCTGTCGACGTTCGTCACGTATTTCTCGAGAAGCTGTCGTTCATCATCGGTGAAGGTGCTCATTGGGGAATGGTTACGGGTTTCGAAATATCACCTTTAGTATAGCTCTCTGAAGTCAGCTTTGAAGTGAATTTTTTTGTTCAGTCATGCTTTCTTCGGAACCCCTCCTTTGCTAGACTATGGATGATATTGTGTTTTTTTTAAATGACCTTCTTATGGATATTACATGGCTTGGTGGATCATCATTTCGACTCAAGAGTGATAACTCGATCTGCTTGTTGAACCCGGACAAGAAGGCAGACCTTTCCAAGGCAAACGTTGTGATTTACGACACTTCAGACGATGCCCATAAGCCCCAAGAGCTGGGACTCATGGTGGATTGGCCTGGAGAGTATGATATTGCTGGATTTGCCTTTCGAGGCTTTGAAAATAATGGTAAAAAAGGAGCTGGAGTAACGGCTTATACCTTTCATTCACCTGATGGAAACTTGGCTTGGATGGGGGAGATGAGCGAATACCCTTCTGATGAGTATTTAGAAACACTTGGTGAAGTTCATGTGCTGATCCTTCCTATAGGAGGAGATGATGTTCTTTCTGCTAAGGATGCCTTTAAGCTGGTTGAAGCTCTCGAACCAATGACTGTGATACCGATGTGTTATGGAGACAAACGAGATGATATAAAGGCCTTTCTAAAAGAAATGGATGTGAAGATGCCAGAAGCCGCTAAGAAGTTCGTGATGAAGCGTAATGCACTTGCGAATGAATCCCAGATGGATTTGGTGATCTTAGAGGCTGTGTAGTTTGGGGTCTTGCCTGAATAAGAAAAAACCACTGATGATGATCAGTGGTTTTTTTAGATCATTTTTATGATTCGTGATGGTTGCTATTTTTGCCGACTTGTACCTGATACCAGTCGATATTTTTCGTCAGTTGCATGAGCAGTGCTAAGAGTGCGAAGACGGTCAGTGATCCCATTAAGAGTGCATAGTCCTGCAGTTGGAGAATAATGTAGAGAAAGCCATATATGGCAGCTATGAGTGCCGTCATTAATGCTGTTCGTTTCTTATCTTTCAGAAGAGAGGACGAATAGCTCCCGACCAGTACTGTTGTACTGATACTGGCGAGCAGATAAGCAGTGCCAAAGCCCAGGTGTTCAGAGAGGGAGAGCAAGAGCAAGTAAAAGACCACCATGGCACTTCCCACGAAGAGGTAATTTAAGGGGTGTATTCTCATCTTGTTGAGGATCTCGAAGAGGAAGAAGGCTGCAAAGGTCAACAGTATGAAGAGAACTCCATATTTTGTCGACCTGCTGTTCTTTTGGTAGAAATCTACTGGCATGAGCAGTTCTGTACCAAAGCTGCTGTATTGCAGAGGATATAGATAATTGTTTTGAGAAGGGTCTTCTGTGGACCATGATTGTGGATAGCTTCTGGCGAAGTAAGAGACATCCCAGTCTGCTGTAAATCCATCATCGCTGATCTCGTGATTTGTGGGTAAGAACTCTCCCATGAAGCTGGGGTCTTTCCAGCTGGAGTTCATGCTGAGTTTGTTTTCTTTTCCTACTGGAGAAAAGGTAAGATTTCGACTTCCTTTTATATTGAGTGTTGTCTTAAAGACCTGTTCCTTTGTTCGCTCAGTTTGGCTGAGTTTTATATTGCTGTGTATGCCTTTTTCGAGGTCAATGGTAAGCCCTTTTCCAGGTTCAAATTCCCCGTTAGCTTCGTTCCAGCTGTAGGAGATTTTTTCGTCTATTCCTCTGAGGTCACTCATCCCAATACTGAGCTCAGCTTCGTTCCAAAGAAATTGCTCTCCAGAACTGTACTTACTGGTGTCTATACCTTGGTATCGACTTTCGATCTCAATTTTGCTGTCGTAAAGGACAATATCGAAGATGCCTCGTGATCTGATTTCAGGCTTTATATCAGTCTTAATCTTTAGCTCATCTGGTAGAAAGGTAGCCTTGTAGGTGTTGTTTGTGAAACCACTTTCAGTGTTAACTCTCTTGGTGTAGGGGACGGTTAGTATTGGTCCCACTAATGTTTGTGGATTTCCCCATTTTTGACTGACTTCTTGTTGGGCTTCTTCGAAGCGATATTCGCGTTCTACTCCCAAGAGAAAGATCACGAAGAGGGGAATGCTCAGGACTATGGTTAATAGTCCGATAATCATGACTTTCACTGTTGCAGAAGTCTTGAGGGTTTGTGAAAAGGGTTGAGACATAGTGGTGTATTTAGTCGGTTATTAGTATAGGGAGTATTTGCTATTTGTCCTATAGGCTTTATTCTTTGCCACTTTTTGTAATTCTTCTGCTTGTCTTTTGGTCATTTTTTTGTTAAAAATGATAGGCTGTCTAGCAAATGCACGCGTAGCTCAGCTGGATAGAGCACTGGTCTTCGAAACCAGGTGTCGGGGGTTCGAATCCCTCCGCGTGCACCATTATCAAAACTTCCAAAACACTTTGTTTGACGATTATAATAGCTCTCTTGTGAGAGCTATTTATTGTTCATGTTTTGTATCTTGCATTACTCTGCGCAGCTGAGTTCTATATCTTTGCCGCCTTGATCATTTTCTTTGCTCGTGAGTGCACATCGAAAGCCATTTTCGTGGATATAGCTTTTCTTTTCTGCAGTTTCTCTACTGTAATTATTTTCTAAACTTCCTGTAAAGCCCTCTTTGCTCAGGATATTTTTTAATTTATTGATCGATTCGTTATCTGTTGTGGCTTGGTATCGGTATCCATCGAACAGATCAAAAGCACCGTTTTCTTTCTCCCATTTGAGTGCGCTCCGTTGTTCACGACTCCACAGTATTTTGCTTTCCTCCTTAACACGTGTCATCAGCTCTGTGAGTTTCTCACTGGTTACTGGAGATTCTTGAGTCGTTGACTGGAAGTCACTTGTGATTGGATTCCCATTACTGTCTAAATCAGTATCGGAAGACCCACAGGCCGTTATTAGGAGGCTGATTGAGATGATTGTTAGTAAGGTTTTTTTGATTTTCATATGTTTCGATTAATGAACACCCTTATTGTGACTTCGAATTAGCTCTCTATCAAAGTTTTTCTGTTGCTAGCTGCTCTCGCTTGGGTTGCACTATGATTCCTCTTTTATGACCGGAAAGGTCTGTGAAGACTTCGATGCCCATGTTTGGAAAGTTATTCTGTGCTTCAGTTGTGATTATACTTGCTTGAGAGTCAGAAATTTCCATTACGAGAAGTTGTATATCTAACTCACTCTCTTTGATTTGTTTCCAAAGCTTTCTGTAGAGATCTAGTCCATCTGGACCTCCATAAAGTGCGGTAGAAGGCTCGTATTTCTCCGTTTCTGGCGATAGATGTCGATGTGTTTGTGATCCGATGTAGGGGAGGTTCGCGAGGATGCTCTATGGTTTGTTGAAGATTTCATCGGGGAGAAAGCTGAGAA
>CAYGRJ010000040.1:5678-7693 GCA_964352285.1 uncultured Candidatus Peribacteria bacterium | reverse complement strand
AAGAAAAAGGATTCGATCCTCTGCACTTCCGCTACCTCATCCTCTCCATTCACTACCGACAAAATACCAACTTCACGATGAAAGGACTTGAAGACGCGAAGAAATCTATCGAACGACTGCAGCAATTCTTAGAAAGTGTTCAGGAAGCTCATGATCAAGGTGAAAGTATTCAGGTAGTAGAGGCTCGACAACAGTTTGAGTCATCTCTGGATGACGACCTGAATAGCTCTGGAGCATTGGCAGCCGTCTTCGACCTGGTGAAGGCCGGGAACAAGGCCATTGCTGAAACGGGAGGGATAAAGAACCGCTTGGATGTCTTGGCCTTTCTCAGAGACTTCGATAGTGTGTTTGCGGTCCTTAACTGGGATGTAAAAGAAGAAGCAGACCCAGAAATCGAAATCTTCATCAAACAGCGCAATGACGCTCGTACCAATAAGGACTTCGAGCAAGCCGACAAAATCCGGGATGAGCTCAAAGAAAAGGGTATAGAGCTCGTCGATAAAGAAGGGAAAACCAC
This sequence comes from uncultured Candidatus Peribacteria bacterium, assembly GCA_964352285.1. Taxonomy (GTDB): domain Bacteria; phylum Patescibacteriota; class Gracilibacteria; order JAUYGZ01; family JAUYGZ01; genus CAYGQA01. The sequence goes on along the minus strand of CAYGRJ010000040.1, from coordinate 7,176 downwards.
TTGGAAACGTATCTCATAAGCTATGGAAAAGGATAATACAGAGCAGGGAAATCGTGCTGATCAGGTCAGTTTTCAAGACTTAGATGCTGAAGAACTCTTTCCTGAAGATTTTTTGCCTGAAGGGCCAATTGTCGAAGTGATCGAACCCACTTCAAAGGCCATCTTAAATGCCTTTTTTGGGAAGCCTTTCGCTTGGGAAGTTGTCAATGAAGAGCAGCGTAGAGATGTCATGCCACAGTTCGGGATTTCAGCAGACGCTCAGCTGGTAGAGTTTTTGGAAGATAATGAGCTCTAGGCGCATTATCTGGCTCATTATTGCTATCTCTACATAGACAAAAGAGCTTCAAGCTGATAGATTTGTGATTGATACAATATTGTGTTCAGTCCTTCATTTATGAAGAAACGTCTTCTTATCGGTGCTTTCCTCTTGCTCGGAATGGGGATCTTCGCCAAAGTACTTTCAAATGCAGGTTGGGACTCTATACTCGCCACCATGAGCCAAATGAGCTGGGGGCAATTTGCTGTGTTTCTAGGAATCACGCAGATCAGTTTTGCTTTATTTACCTTGCGTTGGCAGATCATTCTTAAGACCCAGGGCTACCAGGTTTCCTATGCAAAGCTGTGGCTCTACAGAGCTTCTGGCTACGGGGTTTCATACATCACACCAACTCAGGTTGGGGGAGAGCCTGTGCGCATTCACCTCTTGAATCACAATCATCAAATCTCTTTGAGAGAGGGGACAGCTTCAGTTCTGCTCGATAAGCTGCTTGAACTTTCAACCTTTGTGATCTTTATTTCCGGAGGTCTTTTGATGGTCAGCTTTACCGATGTCATCCCAAAAAGCAGTCTCTATCCCATGGTAGCATTAGTAGGAGGACTCATTTGCTTCGCCATCTACGTGATCAAAAAGCTCTTTGATGGATCAGGGTTCCTGACCTCGACCTTCCAACGCATGGGACTCAACCGCTTTAAGCGGCTCCAGCCATTTGAAGCCAAGATCTTCAGAACCGAAAAGCTAATAATGGATTTTTTGTCGCATTCAGAACATCAGAAGACCACGATGCCCTTGATAAGTGTTATTTCTATGCTCGCTTGGATGGCAACCTTTCTTGAATACGCATACCTTGCCTTTTGTTTTGGAATCAGTTTAAGCCTCTATGAAACCGTATTGGTATCAACCTTACCTCTTACAGCCTACTTGATTCCTGTCCCGGGTGGACTCGGGATGCTTGAAGGAGCACAGGCAGGTCTGTTTTCCATCTTGGGCTACAGTTCTGGAGTTGCCCTCGCCGTGGTGATGATGGTCCGGCTAAAAGAGATTGTCTTCTCTTGTATAGGATTCGCTTACGCGATGACACATGGCTTCACCTTGCTCGGAAAGGAAAAGAAGGCAGACGAACATCAGCACCTGCACGAACTCAGTAGTCAGAGATCGCTAAACACTGCTCGAGAGCGATCATTTCAAAACGATGCACAAGAAGTTGCCGAAGTAGAGCGC
>CAYGRJ010000040.1:0-5668 GCA_964352285.1 uncultured Candidatus Peribacteria bacterium | reverse complement strand
CTGTTTAAGACACTGGTTCTCAATAAAGGCTAAGATCTTATTCTTGGTTTTTTAAAATGCAGAGAAAGCCGAATACTCGTCATGATCACAAAGAGCAGGATGATCGCCACCAGTTTTCCACGGCTCTGTAAATTGAGAGAGATCAGTCCAAAGCTCAGAGATACCGCGTAATAAAAACAAGCCACCTGACGATCACTCAAACCTGCACGTAACAGCTCGTGATGAAAGTGCTGGAAGTCTCCATGAAAGGGAGATTTTTTTTGAAGTAATCGCCGAGCAACAGTCCACACCGCGTCTAAAAGAGGAATCGCTAAGGCGATGAAGGCAGTAGCCAGTTTCCCACCACTAAAGATTGCCATGACGGCAATCATGAATCCCAAAAACATGGTTCCGCTATCTCCCATTAAGATTTGAGGCTTTGGGAAGTCGAAGATCAAAAACACTGCACATGACCCCGCAATGATAACCGACAAGGAGGTCAAAATACTTTGATCAATCACGTGTAAACCTTGCAAGCTGCTCAAGCTGTACAGGATTCCGCAGGACACCAGAGAAACCCCACTGACGATTCCAGGAGATCCATCGAGCCAGTTCATGGCATTGGTAACCAAGAGGATCCATACAAAGGCCAGCAGCCAAGACAGAGGCAGGATCACCAGTTTAAATGAGCCAAAGGAGAGGGCCCAGGAAATACTATCGAGCACAATAGGACTCCCAAAGGGGTTTGAGAGTGCAGGGATAGAAACCCCTGCCACAATCACCAGAAGTGCACAAAAGCTCTGCACGGCAAGCCTCAGGATGGCAGATACTTTCCGTTGATCATCAATAAAGCTTACCAGAGTCAAGATTCCAGAAGCCGCAATAACGGCGAGCAAAGAACGTGATAAAGGAAGATAAACCAGACTGAGTATGCAGAGGGTTATCCAAAAAATAATCCCCACTCCATAAGGAACAGGCTTTCGCATGTGACCATACAAATGGGGCTTATCCATAAAGCCAAACTTTTTGAATGCCCAAACAAAGCAGAGAATGAGTACGAAGCTCAATCCAAAGGACATCGTGAGGAGGAGCGAGGGGAGAGGAGGCATAATCATCAGCTAGGGAAGCACGGGCAGACCATTCTTCATCTTCTTCAGCTTTTCATGACTTTCTTTCCGCTGGTGTTCCCATCCGGCAATCACGTCTTCGCTAAAGTTCCCAGCTGGATACTCTCCGTCCATACAGGCCATGCAATGGCGTTTGATCTTGGGGTTCCCAGCCTTTACGGCCTTTTTCAAGCCATCGATGTCTTGATAAAAAAGAGCATCAGCACCAATCTCAGCACAGATCTCATCCTCATTCAGCTTGTTTGCCACCAATTCTTCTCGGGTAGGCATATCGATTCCATAGTAGCAGGGGAACCGAATAGCTGGAGATGCGGAAGCAAAGTAAACCTTCTTAGCCCCGGCTTTTCTGACCATTTCAATGATCGCTGCAGAGGTGTTACCCCGCACGATCGAGTCATCGATCAAGAGAACATTTTTGCCCTTCACTTCCAGAGTGATTGGATTGAGTTTGTAACGAATCGACTTCTTTCGAATTTCCTGACCCGGCATGATAAAGGTTCTCCCGATGTAGCGATTCTTTATGAGCCCTTCACGGTAGGGTTTCTTTAGGGAACTGGCAGCCCCTACAGCAGCTTCACGTGAACTGTCTGGCACCGGCATCACTACATCAATATCCAGGCCAGCTTTCTTGATCTTCTTCCCCAGCACTTCCCCCATTCTCGTTCTAGCTTTGTGCACCGAGATATCATCGATCATCGAATCAGGACGGGCTAAGTACACATGCTCAAAGACACAAGGACGGAAAGGCTGCTTGTAAACAATCTTGCTATGAACCTTACGATCTTCATCTACGAAGATCACTTCTCCAGCTTCAACGTCTCTTACTTTCTCAAATCCGAGAATATCAAGAGCGACGGATTCACTCGCAAAAATATACTCATCTTTCTCACCTTCTACAGATCTCTTCCCCATAATCAAAGGACGAATCCCATGAGGGTCACGGAAGGCGATCAACCCTTTTCCACCGACGTACCCAACAATCGCATAACCACCTTTCACCTTGTGAAACACCCGGCGCATAGCTCTCCAGATGTGCTGAATATCAAACTGATTCTTGTTGCGGTGAGCTTGCTTGAAGAGCGTGCTGCGGAAGATATGCAGTATCGCTTCAACATCACACTCAGAGTTCACCTGACAAAGGTCTTCTTCGTAAACTTCTTTCTTCAGGTCATAGAAATTAAAGCAGTTTCCATTCTGAGCCATAGTGATCCCATAGGGCATGTGGAAATAAAAAGGCTGAGCATTTTCTACGCCCACACCTCCTATAGTCGGGTAACGCACGTGTCCGATCCCAACATTTCCTTTCAGGCGAACCATGTTCCCCACATGAAAGATTTCCTTCACCAATCCAACCCCTTTCTTCTGGTGAAAACCTTCACCATTGTAAGTCACGATACCAGCGGCATCCTGTCCTCGGTGCTGCAGGATGGTGAGTCCATCATAGAGATCTTGCGCGACGGGCTTATTGCCCATGATTCCGATTACTCCACACATAGTAGTAGGGGTGATGAAATGAAGAATTTCTAAAGGTGAACCTTACGAGTTTTCTGAATGACCTTCTGTTTGCCGTTCGGCAGCACTGACCGTGTTCTCAACGATCGAATAGATCGTCATGGGTCCACAGCCGCCTGGTACAGGAGTAATCATTTGGCATTTTGGGGCAACCGTATCGAAATCAACATCCCCAGTTGTTTTTCCATCGACGCTGGCGTATCCCGCATCGATAACGATAGCTCCTTCTTTGACCCAGTCTTCTTTTACCAGTTTTGGAACTCCTGTTGCAGCGACGATCATGTCAGCTCCTCTGCAATGCTTTACGGCATCTCTTGTCTTGCTGTGGCATACCGTTACGGTAGCTCCACGATTCATGAGCATGATAGCAACGGGCTTTCCGACCAGGTTAGAACGACCCATGACGGTCACATCCATACCCTGAACATCGATCCCGTAGGCATCAATAAGTCGAATAATCCCGAGTGCAGTCGCGGGTGGAAGGTGCTCAAATTCCTTTGAGAGCGACATTTTCCCAAAGTTGTAGGCATGAAAACCATCAGCATCTTTCTTCGGGTCAATAGCTCTGGTGATTAAAGGAACGCTAATATGCTTCGGAAGAGGAAGCTGAACCATCATGCCGTGCACGCTCGAGTCTTGATTTAACGATTCAATTTTTTCCAGGATTTCCTTTTCGGTCACATCATCCTCATATCTCAAGATCTCAGAAACAATGCCAACCTTTTCAGCAGCTTTCTCCTTCATCCCTACATAAGCAACCGAAGCAGCACTTTCACCAACTAAAAAAAAGACCAGCTTTGGCTGTACTCCCATTTCTTTGAGGGAATCAACACGTGGCTGGAGAGAATGAAAAAGTTCCTTGGAGACCTTACGTCCGTCCAATAATTCCATAATGACCAAAAAAGAGGCTATAAGTGTACAAAATATAGCAAAATTTGAAAAATAATCAAAAAAATACCATTTTTTATGCAGGAATTAATGAAAATATCCAAAGCAATGCAAATGTAACAACTTCCGCTCCCATTCGTTGTATACTACAGAGGCTTAACTTTATACTTATAATAAAGTGATTAAGAGCACAACGACTTTCAACATAATTATCGATATGTCCAAATCATTTTTTTCACTTCTCATCAGTATCTTTCTTCTGAGTATAACGTCAGTCGATGCACATGCTCAAGAACCGACGTATTCCTTCGTTCCGGAAGGTGCTGAGATAATAATTAGTGGAGAAGAATTTATTTCAGAAAGCAATCAGATGCTGTTTCTGGAAAGTGAACAACTTCTCGAGGTTCCACCAGGACAGTCTGGAGTTCAACTGCGCAGCAGCTCGCTCATCATTCATATTCAAGGCGATAGCAGAGTGCAGCTAGGTGACCAACTAGAGCTTCAAGCTGGAAGTCTTCATATTCAAACTCGTGAAGATACAGAAGAAAAAGTAGTGCGAGTGGGAGAGCTCGAACTCAGCTTTGAATCAGCTGAGTTTATCGCTTATGTCAGTGGTGACGCCTCAGAACAAGTTATTAAAGTCTTGGGGGAAGGGGAAGTCAGAGTTAAAAACCCCGAAACCAACCAGGTGGCCGTCCTCAATCAGCTACAAGCCACCTCTGCCGATGGAGAGGGAAGACTGGTGATTCCTTATGATATAGAAGCTCCACAAAGTACCTGGTGGACGTCTACAGCTTATCAATACGATGTAGAAATGCTTCCCGTCTCACACGCTGGTCAAGATCAAAGAGTTTTGGGCAGTCTACAGGTGTCACTCAATGGAGAAGAGTCCAACTTCAAAACCGGGGATATCTTCGAGTGGACCCTTGTTTCAGCACCAAAAGACAAGTCAGGAAAAGCTATTTCAGAAGTTGCTTTCGACTCGACCAACATCGTGAAACCCTTGTTCACTCCCACAGTAGATGGTGAGTATCGCTTTAGCCTGCAGATCACCAACGAAGACGGAGGAAAGAGTAACGTAGATGAGGTTTCTATCTTTGTAGGGCGAGAGTTTCTTAAGCCTCTAGCTATCTTTCCAGACGTTCCCACTGACCATCCTAATAACCTGGCCATTACTTACCTTTACAAGAAAAACGTTATGAAGGGCTCAAAGGATGCAGAATCTGGGAAAATCACCTTTCGTCCAGATGATCCCGTTAACCGAGTGGAAATCCTAAAGACCGTTTTCGAAAACAAGCGCTGGGAAGTTCCCGCTCAGTCAGAAGTGACTTCTACTGAAAATCAGATCTTTGAAGATGTGAAGCCAGACCACTGGTTTGCACCTTATGTGCTCCTCGGGAAGCAAAAAGGCATCATCAAGGGCAATGACGGTATTTACCGTCCTGCAGACAAGGTGCTTCTTGTAGAAGCTCTCAAAATCATTGTCGAGACCAATGGTATAAGCCTCGATGCCTTCGAAAAGCTCGAAGATCTCCCGTATCCAGATGCCGAGAAGGATGCCTGGTACAACCCCTACCTCTTCTTCGTTCGACAGTACAACCTCTTCGATGTCGATGCCAAAGGGCTCATCCAACCTGCCAAGCCCCTTACCCGTGCCGCCCTTGCCGAAATCCTCTACCGCATGGACAGCGGAAGCTTGCTCGAAAAGAGAGGCTACGTTTCTGGAAAGCTCAAAAACAGCGAAAACTTACAAGGCGTTGCTAACGCTGAAGTCTTGATCTACAAGGCTCTCGAAAAAAACGATGGCGATAAGGGCAAGACCACGGTGAAAGGTGATCTCTACTTCAAGACCAAGACCAAGGCAGATGGAAGCTTCGGGGTTTCGCTTCCGATCCACACCAAGTTCTACATAGAAGCCCTGACTGATGAAGACCTTTCCATCAATAAGGTCATCACCGAGGTGAAAGAAAACCAAACGGTAAAAATAGAACTCGAGATCAAAACACCCAAAGAATAATATGATAAGCTGCTGGGGAATGTATCTCGATTTGCCATGACAACGCTCACAGAAATCACCGATAAACAGCAGTGGGAAGCCTTTCCACCTTTGCAGGAAGACGGGCTCTTTTTGCAGTCATGGCCACAAAAGATGCTAGACGAAT
>CAYGRJ010000039.1:0-7713 GCA_964352285.1 uncultured Candidatus Peribacteria bacterium | reverse complement strand
AGCTTCGACACTTCGTGATATCGGTATTCCACCCGGGAAGGGTTTCATACTCGACCTCCACATTGTCCAAAACTTCTAAGCTTGCTGGAAAAGAACTCAGCTTCTTGCCTTCGTAGCTATATCCAATCCCAATCTTGATCTCATCGAGTTCATCCAGGATATCGAGCTTGGTAATGTTGATACTGGTGAAGTTATTCACCATATGAGCGTACTTCACCACCACAGTATCGAGCCATCCACATCGACGTGGTCGTCCGGTAGTCGTTCCATACTCATGACCTTTCTCTCGAATCTTTTCTCCTAATTCATTATCAAGTTCGGTAGGGAAGGGGCCAGCTCCAACTCGAGAGGTGTAAGCCTTTACGATCCCAATTCGACAGTCGAGTTTATCTGGAGAGAGCCCAAGTCCTGTACAAGCTCCTCCAATTGATGGGTTTGAAGAAGTCACAAATGGGTAGGTTCCAAAGTCCAGATCCAGCATGGTAGCGTTCGCACCTTCTACCAGGATCTTCTTTCCTTCTTCATGTGCAGTATTCACATATTCTACCGAATCGATAATCATCGAGTCGAGTTTCTCTGCATAAGATCGGTACTTTTCGATTTCAGCTTCCACATCGTATTCAAATTGGAATCGCTTTTGGAGTTCATCAACGTTTCTTCTCAGGTTCTCTTCAAAGTGCTTCATAAACCTCAGATCACCAACTCTCAGACCGATCCGGGTCGCCTTCGTGCTGTAGCAAGGGCCAATACCTTTCTTAGTGGTTCCGATTTTTTCTCCACCAAGTTCAGCCTCTCTCATACCATCAACCATTTGGTGATAGTCGAACAGTAAGTGAGCTCGGTCAGAAATCTTAATACGATCTGCATAGTCCACACCTTTTTCGTCCAGGGCTTCGAGCTCTTTAAAGAAGGTTGGGAGGTGGATCACCACTCCATTTCCAATGAGGCAGGTTGTATCTTTATGGAGAATTCCAGAAGGCAATAAATGAAAGGCAAACTTCACGCCATCGACCACAATCGTGTGACCCGCATTCGATCCACCACCGCAACGGGCTACTATATCGTAATCCTGTCCGAGAATATCAACGAGCTTTCCTTTTCCTTCGTCTCCCCATTGGGAACCGAGAATCGTACAGACCTGATTATTCATGATGATGAATGGTAATGATGTAATGGAGTGTTAAGCGTGTTGTAAAAATCCTCTGACCAGCTCTTCGGCACTTTCGTAGCTGTCTTCAGTGGTGTTAAGGAAGCGAATGATAGTTGGTTTGTCGTAGCCCAAGCTTTCAAGGGCTTCGAGGGCGTCTTCCTGGAGGGATCGGGGTACATTTGAAACTGCTGCAGCCGCATCCATCTGAATATCAAGATCAACCTTGCCCTTGAGTTCGAGTACCAAGCGCGAGGCTGTCTTCTTACCCAGTCCAGGAGCTTGGCTGAGATAAGAGATGTCTTCTTCATTCAAAGCCCTTACAACCAATTCTAGAGGCATGTCCATAATTCCTATAGCAGTCTTCGTTCCAATTCCAGAGACACTCAAGAGCTGAACAAAGAAGTTGCGTTCGGTACGATCAGCAAATCCAAAGAGCGACAAGTCGTCTTCTTTGACCTTCGTATAGATATACAGGCTCAGCTCTTGTTCAGCTTGTAAGCTGCTGAGCGTAGAGTTCGTAACCGTTACCAGGTAGCCAACTCCCTGACTGAGCAGGATGACCTGCTGGTCCCAGACTTCGTGAACCGTCCCGTGAAGATAGGCAATCATAAGCAATTTTCTACAGAGTCACGATGCCACAGTTTGTAATCTTCTCCAAACCAGATCCACAAGAAATGTATGATTTTGCCAACAAAAAAACCCCTCACCACGAGGGTGAAGGGCTTTCCTTTATTTCCATTATTTCTTCGCCTTTCGACCTCGTTTGTTCGAAGCCTTTGGACTTGGTTTTTTGTCAGCATCGAGTGAGTAAACCGCTCGACCCACACGAACGAAGTGAGGATTCTTTTGAAGGTTCAGGCTGATCGTTCCGATTCGTACATGTCGTTGCCTCAGCACCGCTTCTATAATTTCTTGCTTCGTCATCGGCTCACCCTTTTCATTCAGGATATCTTCGATCACGTCAGCAACCGTTCCTTCCTTGTATCCCCATTCTTTAAGAACGTAGAGACCTCTTCCCACCAAGACAAACTTGTCACATCGAATCAATTCGTTGTGAACCGCTTGAACGGTTACTACCTTTCGATCAAATCCAACTTCTGAAATCTTGTTGGCAATGTCGACGAAATGCAGTGGCTTCTTTTCTTTCTTAAGGACGATGTAAGCCTTGTCTCGAATAGAACGCGGGTTGATGTGTCTCCATTCGATCAATCCCCATGATGCACCTTCTACTTTCTTCAGGCGTTTATCGACTGTCAAAGAGGCAATGAGAGTTTTGTCAGTAATCTCTTCTTCCTTACGAGAGAAGATCGCCTTCAGTTCAGAGATCAACTTCGGTTCTTCTATAACGTCTCCTTTTTTCTTGAGAAGAGAAAGAGCTGAGTCATTCACCTGTCGTATATCGTCGATTGCAATCGAGCTGTAGGTCCAGAATGGAAAGAAGACATCTGACTTGTCTTGCTTTAAGAGTTCAGCATCAATCACCATAGAGAGTCGAATGATGTTCGCGTCTGCATCTCCTCTCTTGAGGAACACACTCAACATTTCACTTACTAAATCATCTTCGAGCATAATCCCTCCTCGAGAAGTGATGATTTCTTTAGCCAGCTTATTAATTCGGTAGAACTTGGTGTTGTTGATGGTTCGTCGAAGCTTACTGAGAGCAATGTTTTCGATTTGTCGAACACGCTCACGAGTAACTGAAAAGCTTTCCCCAATCTTTTCAAGGGTTTGCTTCGGCTGATTGTTAAGGCTAAATCGTCGAGTGATCACGTCTTGCTCTTTTTCAGTAAGAACCATGAACATTTCTTTAACCATTTGACCAAGATCAAACTCAGCAACGTTGCTGGCATTTGATTGACCGAAGGTACTGGGGATCTGGAGTGAACCAGGTTGCTGCTGTGAGGGGGAAGCATCAGTCATAGATATTGGCTTTATGGAGCGATTATTGATGATCTTCAAGGTATTTAAGATCGTCTATAATGATAGAAATGGAGTCGAACCGCGTCAAGAAATTGACAGTTTGGCAAGCATCACACTTCATAAGTCTCCGTGAACATTGAATGTCTGTGGAAATCTGGTCTTATGGGCAGTCTTAAAAAGGTATTAAAATACACTAATTGTGTAATTGTGTCAAATTAAAACAAGGAATAATTGGTATATCTGAGTCATCTGGACATCACTTTCAAGAATGATCGAAGGTTTGAGATGTCAGAAAACCCCAATATAAAGCCAAATTTGGGCAGAAAGAAAGTGCTATTTCAACATGAGAAAGCCAATTTGTAATGAACAAGTTTGTAACTCATGACCAAAAAATCTGTACAAAAAGAGATCAGTTGATTAATCTGAGTTTCAGTTGGTCCCGAACTTCTAAAACCCTCTGGAAATGATCGTTCACTGTGATTCTTGCGGAAAGTCTGTTTCAAACAGGCTGCACTCATGTCCTTTCTGCCGCATTCAAGTTGCTGTGAAAACTCCACAAAGAAACCGACAGCCTCAGCTAGAAGACCTCATACCAGCTTTCCATAGACATATGATTACGTCCTAGACGACGTCACCACCTAGAGATACAAAAAGAGACCTGAAAAGGTCTTTTTTTGTTGTCCAAAAACCTCACAACCTTCTTAAAAGTCCTACTATTCCTGCCATTCCTAATATTCCTAACACACCTAACATACCTACCACTCCTGTTATTCCTACTATTCCTACCACTCCTACCACTCCTAATACCTCTACATGCCAAAGAGCACGATATCCCAGAAGAAGTTCATCAGTGGGTAGAGGATATATCCACCTAAAATATTAATCCCAAACAGCTGTGGGGAGAAGGCGAGGACAAGCAAGAGGACATATCCGTAGTTTCGAAGCTGGTACATCCTCGAAATATAGTCTCCAGGGATCAGGAGCGAGAAGATTTTGCTTCCATCTAGTGGGGGAAGGGGGAGGAGGTTGAAGATCATAAGGACTAGGTTGACCTCAATAATGGTCTTCATGAGCTTCATCACCACAATTAAGTAGCCTTCAACCGCAGAAAGGTCAGGGAAGTTAATAACGAGATATCGAAAAGGAAGGGCGAAGATCAGGGCCAGTGCAAAGTTCGAGAGAGGGCCAGCTAAGGCGATCAAAGCTGAGTCGAGTCGAGGGTTTTTAAGGTGATTCATGCTAAAAGGAACCGGCTTTCCCCATCCAAACCCAGCAACAATAAGAGAAAGTGTTCCAAGGGGGTCGAGGTGGGCCATAGGGTTCAGGGTGAGCCTTCCCATATACTTCGCCGTCGGGTCTCCGAGGAGTGTAGCAGCCCAAGCATGGCAAAATTCATGGACAGTCACCGCCAGGAGAAGGGCGATGGCAATCGGGACAAAGTCCAAAAGGGGAGTCAGGAGGTCAAACATGGCAAGAGGGGCAAGAAAAAGCTTGAAAAATGCGTTAAATTCGTTAGGATAGTCTGGCTTTCTAACTCTACCTGAGCTCACAAGGCTCGGAAAGAGAGATCACCTAACCGCTCCACTATGGCTCGACGATGTCAAATAACAGGGAAAGGACCTCAAACAGGTAACAACCGTTCCCACTCAAACCGTGCAACACGACGACGGTTCAATGTAAATATCATTACGAAACGGATCTACGATCCAGTAACAAAGACTTTCAAGCGCATGAAAATTGCTGCTTCAACCCTTCGAACGCTCACAAAGCAGGCTCGAATGGCTCAGAAACAAGCTGAAAAGATGATGAAGTAACCCATCAGCTCCCATAAAGACCTTCAAAACCACCCTATGGGTGGTTTTTTGATGCGCATTTGCTACACTAACCTGGCTTGGAGGGCACTGTCCTCCGAAGTCATTCTACGAAGGAGGGGTCGCATAGTGGCCTAGTGCGCACGCTTGGAAAGCGTGTAACGTCGCAAGACGTTCGAGGGTTCGAATCCCTCTCCCTCCGCCATTTAGAACTCACAAAGAGTTCTAAATGATTCAGTTCGTCAGGTTTATCGACCTTCCTCCAGTGTTCATTATAGTGATCTGTGCTGCAGATGAGGGCCGAGTAACTGCTTAGGCGGCAAGTCGACGATTAAAGGCGGCTATTTCTCCGTTTGCAATGCTGTCCAAAAGCTTTGCCCGTGTCGTTTTCATAACCAAGAAAGGAACACCATTTTTATCAGTTTCGTCGTGAAGCACTTCGGGAAGGTCTCTCATGTTGCTGGATTCTGCCGCACGATCAATCTTGGAAAAGTGCTGTTTGTAGGCCCCTTCAACCTGTCCGGCATTCATACCTCGCTTTTGAAGCTCAATTTCGGTGAGCTGTTGAACGGCAGCTTCTTCGGTATCTGAATCAGCAATGAGCTCATCGCCTTCAAGGTCGATCTTTTTATGGAATCCTTCATGGGTCAACACTCCGGCAATCGTGTTGCTGTCTCCGTCTAAGGCTGACTGCTTGAGCAGGTCTTCATCGATCTCAATGCGCTTGTCATTTCTATGAAAACGACCTTGAACGTCGCCCTCTAGGCTTGTGACGATGCTCTTGTTGGTATCTTGACCAGTAATTTGTGTCGATACTCGAATAGACTCTCGAATCGTTCGTGCTGCTTGGAGCATGTGCTCTCGGATTGGTGATGCGTAGTCACTTGAGGATTCGAGTTGGTCCACTTTCTGTGCATCCCTTTCAAATTGATCAGCTTGGTCTGTAAGTCTTAACATGATTCATGGATAAAGTGTCCCAAGTATAGCAAGTAGAGCCAGCTTGTCTTAGGGGTGATTGTGATAAAAGTCACGAAATGAAAATACATGTTTTTTCATGTAAATAATGATGGTCTTAGACCATGAGCGAAGTGAAACGAAGTCGAATGGTCGGGGTAACAGGACTCGAACCTGTGACCTCACGGTCCCAAACCGTGCGCGCTAGCCAACTGCGCTATACCCCGAAATGTGTGTTGAGTACTTGCGAGTGAGCTTGCGACCTTCCGCCTGAGGCGGACGTGCTAACCAGCTGCATTGTACCTTGATAGCTATCAGAGTTTATATCCTTCAGGATTTCTGACAGCTATGAGATTGTAGCGAACTTCAATTCAGATGCCAAGATAAAGAGTCATCTTCTTTAACGACTCCCAATATAAGCTTCACAGGAATGTGTAATATTTTAACTTACACTTTTTTAGCTTATTCAAAGTAAATATTAATGATTACTATTAATGTGTAAAATTAATCATTACAGATGAAGCCATCTCAACTCCTCCAGCAGGCCGGACTCGATAATCAAGAAACAGCTGTTTACCTAGCTCTTGTCCAGCTCCAAGAGGCTACAGCCGGGAATATTGCTAAGCATTCTGGTGTTCCACGGACCTACGCTTATAAGATTTTAGAGTCCTTAGAGCAAAATGGCTTGGTTATGCAGAGTCTGAAGCCGGGAATCCGCAGGTATCAGCTGACTGATCTTGAGGCACCTTTGCGCTATATCGAACGTCAGCAGTATCAGATGTATCAGGTTCACCAAGCCGCTCAATCTCTGAGCACGCAGTTAGAAAACATGAGCAGTCCTGACGTATCAACCGCTACTGTTGAATCTCTGGCGGGGGATCAAGGTCTTGATGAACTCTTTCAGCTCTTGCACTCAACCATCAGTCGTGAGATCTGGGTTATTAATCCTCCGCAGTGGTGGGGTGACGAAGACCACAATAAGCTGGTAGAGAAGTGGGAAAGCACACGGCTCAAGCAGCACATTTGGGAAAAGCGCATATCGGGAAACAAGCACCTGGGGAAGATTCCCAAATACACCGAGATGATTCACCAGAAGTCCGTAAGTCTCGACTCAGAGGCGAGTCTTATCCTGATTGATCATTATCAGGTGCAGGTGAGTTCTTGGCTTCCCTTCCGGGCTATTCGTATCGACAACCAGGAGATTGTAGACGTGATGAAAGCTTCTGTTGTTTATCAATAGAAAAAACTTGATATATATACATATGTTCATTATTGTTCATATGCCTTTATATGCCACATGTCTCAACTCCATTCCTGGCCAGAAGCGATTTTTCATTGTGATGCCGACGCTTTTTATGTGGGTTGCGAAGTAGCGCGTCATCCAGAGCTAGTCGGGAAGCCTGTGGTGGTAACCGGAAAGTTAGGGGGTATCGTTTTGGCAAAGAGTTATGACCTGAAGGCAAAGGGGGTAAATACAGGCGCGCCTTCTTGGGAGCTCAAGAAGCAGTATCCAGATATCACCATCCTTCCAGCAGATTTCGAGTACTACAACGCGATGTCGGCCAAGATGTTTCGGGTCTTTCAGCGCTGGACTCCAGATGTAGAGGTGTACTCGGTAGATGAAGCTTTTTTGGATATGAAGGGTTTCCGTCGGCTCTACAAAATGGACTATGAAAAGATGGCTTATGCCATAAAAGAAGAGGTCAAAAAAGAAGTGGGTATCAGTATTAGCATAGGTGTATCGGTTTCAAAAACCCTTGCTAAGATGGCGGCAGAGGTCAATAAGCCTGATGGAGTTACGGTGATATCTCGACGACGCATTGCAGAGTGGTTGCCGCGTTTCCATGTCAGTAAGGTTCCAGGGTTCGGGAGGAATAC
>CAYGRJ010000038.1:6046-7988 GCA_964352285.1 uncultured Candidatus Peribacteria bacterium | reverse complement strand
ACGGAACCACCACGAGAATTGTCCTTGCAGAAGCACTCATTTCTGAAGGGATCAAAAATGTCACCGCAGGTGCTAACCCCATGAGCATCAAGATTGGAATGGAAAAAGCCACCAAAGCGGTCGTTGAAAAGCTCAACGCCATGGCTCAGCCAGTAACCACTCAAGAAAAGATTTCTCAAGTAGCAACCATCTCAGCACAAGACCCTCGAGTCGGTGAACTCCTAGGTGAATTAGAGAACCAAGTAAAGTCTGGGGTGATCACCGTAGAAGAAGGGCAAACACAAGGACTCGAAAAAGAAATCGTAGAAGGAATGCAATTCGACAACGGATACGTATCTCCATACATGGTGACAGACACCACACGAATGGACGCGACCGTTGACGGAGCCTACATCCTGATCACCGACAAAAAAATTAGTTCTGTTAAAGAGATCGTTCCCCTCCTTGAGCAGCTTGCTCAAGGCGGAAAAAAAGAACTGGTGATTATTGCAGAAGATATCGATGGAGAAGCGCTCGCCACACTCGTAGTCAACAAAATCCGAGGAGCATTCTCAGCACTCGCCATAAAGGCACCAGCCTTTGGTGAACGACGAAAAGAAATCCTCAAAGACATTGCAGCTCTTACAGGAGGTCGAGTGATATCTGAAGAAGTCGGGCTCAAACTCGAAGAAGCAACCCTAGAAGACCTCGGTCATGCCGACAAGGTCATTGCAACCAAAGACAATACGGTGATCGTCGGAGGAAAAGGTGAAAAATCAGAAATAGATGCACGTATAAACCAAATTGACGCCCTCTTTGCCAACTCAACATCAGACTTTGGCAAAGAAAAACTCGCAGAGCGCCGAGCTAAGCTCACTGGTGGAGTTGCCGTGATCAAAGTAGGGGCTTCTACAGAAGTGGAAATGAAAGAAAAGAAGCTGCGTATAGAAGATGCTCTCAATGCTACTCGAGCTGCTGTAGATGAAGGAATCGTACCTGGAGGTGGTGTTGCACTCCTCCTCGCTTCAGCTGACCTCGAGAACCTCAAGGTTGATAACGAAGACGAAATGACTGGAGTCATGATCGTCAAGAAAGCTCTAGAGGCACCTATCCGTCAGATTGCCATCAACGCTGGAAAGGATGGTGGTGTGGTCGCCATGAAAGTTTCTCAAGCCAAAGAAGGCATGGGTTACGACGCCATGAAGGATGAATTCGATGTTGATATGATCAAAGCCGGAATTATTGATCCAAAGAAGGTAACACGAGCTGCACTCGAAAACGCAGCCAGCCTCGCGGCAATATTCCTGACCACAGAATGTGGAGTAGCTGAACTCCCAAAACCAGACGCTCCAGCCATGCCACCAATGCCAGGAGGTATGCCAGGAATGATGTAAGAAAATCTTCAAGTCATCTCCAAAAGAACGCTCCTTATGAGCGTTCTTTTGATAAACAGGGAAATGAGAACATTCCAAAAAATACAACTTCACATCATGATCAGAATCTCAACAGGAAGAATATTCAGAACACCCTCATAAGCATGATAAGATTGTTATCGAAGTGATAGAAACTGGATCCCAGCGTTTATGAAAACCCTAAACATCATTTTGAGTGCAGGAATTTTTATGAGTCTTGTAAGTCCTCAGGCTTTTGCAGCTAAAGAAATAACCCTCGAACGATTGGTCAGCTGTAGTAATGCTATTCGAGAAGAACAAGGTCTTTCTCCACTCAATCTCAATGAAAAACTGACCATTGCTGCAAACCAGAAGCTAGAAGACATGTCTCAGTACCAATACTGGGCACATCATAACCCCGAAACCAACAAGAAAGCCTGGGAGTTTATAGACGAATCCACTTACAACTACACAGAAGCAGGAGAAAATCTTGCCATTGGTTTCCAGTATTCAGAAGATATCTGTGAAGCCTGGAAAAACAGTCCAGCTCATCGTGACAACCTCCTCAAAGG
>CAYGRJ010000038.1:0-6036 GCA_964352285.1 uncultured Candidatus Peribacteria bacterium | reverse complement strand
TCTCGAACAGTTCTTAAGCTCAGTCACGGGAAAAAAGCTCTATGGAAGTGCAGAAAGTACAGCTAACAAAGACAAAGACTGCTACAACAGGATTATTCCGAACCTAGAAGTTACCTGGCCACCTTGCCAAAACCCCCTACCACCATTAGACAAGATCATTATCTACAATCCAAAAGACCTTCCACTGAGTTTAGAACTCAACAAGAACCCATGGAAGATGAAGTCAATCTATTCCCACGGATCATTTAAACGATACAATCCCCAAGTAGCACTCGACAACGGGCATCACGAACTCGATTTACACACCACGAGTTACCCAGATATTAAGCAGCGACGCGATCTCTTTATCAAAAGCAACAGCAACGCCGAAAATATGAAGGTGTGGGTTAAGGAGCTATTGGTCATCGACAGCAATGAACAGACAACAACCCTACAGCTCAAAATAAAAACTCCAAAAATATCAGAAGAAGACCTTCTCGAGCAAAACGTGTCCATTGTTTCACAACAAGGAGAAAAGATACTAAAGAACTCGACACTTAAACCCCTCTCGAAAAACAGCTTCTTTACACAGTTCTCACTAAACAATGAACTTCTCGAAGAAAGTAAACATGGAGAATTGGTCTTCAACTTCATCACCAGCAATAATGAAAGACTGGTGAGCAGATCACCATTCAACAATCACTACAAACTGAGTCATCACCTTTCGGCTAACATCCTGAGCGCAGGTCCAACAGTACAGATCAGCTTTATGCTGTTTTTGTTAGCTTTAGGAACACTCAGTTACTCATACTGGTATTTCAAAAAACACTAAAACTACTCAAAATCGAGCTTCTCAAGAATTTCAGGGTCAACGACTTGATTAAGTATTCCCGACTGAGCCTTGAATTCTTCAAGACGTTTATTGAGTGCAGCAAGGTCTTCAGCAGGTGAAGGCATTTCTGGAAGCTGAGAACCTGTAAAATCATGCTCAGTAACGCCATTACAAATCCTGAGCACACGAATCAGATCAATACGGAAATCCTGGGACAAGCTCGAGAGTGGTTGATTACTAATCAATCGGAGCTCCAAAACATTAACAGAACTTTGAGGAGCCTTGCTCACGTGAAGAGCATTTCGAAACGCATCGCGAGAAATACCCATCTCCTTTAAAAAAGAGCCCATACCCATATCAAGATTCAGCTCTGAGAGATCTCTTAATCCTTGTTGATCTTCCTCAGAAAGCACCTCACCATGTCCAGAATTCATCATAATGAAAAAGAATAAGCATATCGATTATACGCCATATTCACTACACATCAACGATCTCTTGAAATCAAATTAGTCCTGACATGTCCGTACCAGACGAGGAGTAACCCACGCAAAACCGGAAGAGCAGCTCGAATCCTTAACCTGCATAGCACCGTCAGCACGAAGTTGTTGTGAACCAACGACAGGTAAGACGACGTTTCTACTAGTTGGAGGGGTTTCATTGATAGGTGAAGCTTGTGGAACTTCCACCAGACGTATCACTTCTCTCACAATCACCTCACGCTCTGGAGCAGAACTATTCTGTTCAGAAAGATCAGCAAGCTGACTTTCCAAAACCTCTAACCGTCCTTCGTAAAGTTCAGCCTGTTCCTCAAGCTCTTGATTCAACATCTGTCCATGGACCTTTTGTAGGATGTCTCCAGGTATAGGAGTACTAAAATTATCGAACACGCTTAGCTCTTGAGGCACAGAAACCACAGATCCCGAGTAAAACTGATCAAAACTCGGTCGTGTAATACTCAGGTAGATCATAGAATTCACCAAAATAGCGATAACGACGAGATACAGATGAGTAAAGATCACAGCTTTATTCAGCTTTCGGGAACCCATGATTTTTGAGAGGACTGAAGACATAATTTACTTCTTTTATTTTTATATTTCTTAATATTATAACACAAGTTAAAGATCAAAACAATAATGCTGGTTAGGCACTAACCTTTAGAACCTTCATACAGCGATCATCAAAGAAACTCGACCACAACCACAATGAAGAAAAGATAAGAAATGGAACCGTAAAGTACACCGCAGGAACACCAAGTATGGTAACTTTCACCAACAGATTAAAAAGCCAGTGCAAGGCAACGGCATAAAAAAGACCTTCAGAGAGCACTAAGTACCTATAAATATTCTTAGGCTTAAACAATGAAGGCAAGAAAAGAGATCGAGTGTATCGAAGCTGCAAAACCTTCATAATTGAAAAAGGGGAATTCTTAGTGAAAACACCAAAGTATGAGATGGCATAAAAGACACCAAAAGTACCAGTAAAGATAGTATGACTCAGCATGGTACCAAATGATCTGAGATTAAAAATCGCAAGGAAGTCCATGGACAAGGTATAACCCTCAACAATATTCATGAAGTAGTAAATATTCTCAGCAAAGGCGAATCCAAGTGCTACGAAAGCTCCAAAAACGATACCATCAACAACCTGATCAAATGACTTATGAAATTTACGAACAAGAAGAACAAGTGCACCAGCCTTCAAGACTTCTTCTAAAACAGCTACGAACAAGAAAAAAATACTATAAAACAGCGTAGACGACGGAATAGCAGACTGAAGTACTCTAAAAATGTTAAGTTCAGGAAAAGTTATCCAGAAAAACTGCAATAACAGGACTGGGATCATCGCAAGGGCTCCAAAGAGAATTCCAAAAATGGAAATAAGGATAGAGTCTCTCCGATTTCGAGGATTAAGAAACGTATAAACCCCCATCCATATACAGACGGGAATAAGACTCAATAAGAAGAGGTACAAAAATTTCATACAACAATATATACATATTTAAGCTCTCCTGTACTCTGTCCCTCTCGAGATCATTAAGTACAATCCTGCAATTAAAGACAGAGCAGTTAAACCACCAAATATCGTGAAAACGATCATCATTCGAAATCGATAAAAATCAGCCATGACCTCATCTTTATCAAGTTTAACGGCAAGAGACCATCTCTTACCAAGTTTATCAAGATAGCGAGATCCAACCACAACATGGTGAGATCGGTAATCGGTAACATCATGAACAAAAAATTCCTCAATACCTCGTAAGCCAAATCGAATTGGGGATACACCATCCTTATTTGAAATTTGACCAATAGTGAGTAAACTTGATTTTTTAAATCTTAAACGCGTCAGGGACATAAATTCATCATCTCCTAACTTCATAGCAATTCCTGTCTCACCTGTTGCGCCGAGTCCATCGTAAGTATCAGTCAAAGAGATCAATTGATCAGCATTCAGTTCAACCAAGTAATAAGCGGCAAGCTCGTCACCCCAGTTTATAGGCACAAGAAAACGTGCTCTTGCGCTCTCATCCCCGAAGGGAACAAAATCAACAAGGTAAAGACTATCAGTCTTAAAAAGTTCAAGACCATTCAAATCTTCAGCAGTGAAAGCTGGATTCGTAGAGTTCATGAGACTAAAGTCGTCAAACAAGACATGAATATTCTCAACGAGAGGTATGGCATTCATAACCAACTCAGACATAACACGAACCAATTCCAATGATTGATCGTCACGTGACTTGGCATGTTCAGAAACCTGCTTAAGAAGGTTTGGTCTCGTTTTAAGCAGCAAAAGCTCATCATCAAATCTCTGAAGGACAGAATCCAAACGGACTTCTTGCAATGCTGCTACTGAATCAATCTGTCGAAGTGCAGAATTCATCATAATTTTCTCAGCGACAGAGATCGCGAAATACGAAGAGACAAAGGCAAAAGCAAGAACTGTAAAACCAATGATAAGGTGTAATTTATACTTCACAGAAAAATTAACTATGACCAAAAGATGACGAGATACACTCTCAAACCATCACATTATTATACATTGTTATACAACATCTTTCAATGAAGAATTCATGAAGAGAAGAAGGTGAAGCCATATAAAACTGTTAAATCTAGCAAGAATAAGCCAATAAACTTGATGTCAAAAAAAAACACAGTAACATTCTTTAATAGTAGCTTCTGAACAAAACACTATGAAAGCAACGCAACAAAATTCTGGTTTAATCTTCATTACGATGATACTAAGCCTCACCCTCTTGATCATCATGGGATCTGGCCTCTACCTCTGGTTCGCCGTTCCAGAACAAACAGCCCTCAAGATTAACGGTGAAGAACAAAGCATGAGTAAGAACCACCTCCTGGGTACTGTTCTTCAAACAACACTCAGCGACGAAGAATAACAAAACGATAAAAAACACTATTGCCTTCTAACAAGGCGTATACTCGTCCAACTTTGTCCTGCCACAGTCACAATACTTCCTGAAGACCCAGTACTTGTACAATAAATCTCATAATACTGTCCTCCCGTAAAACTGTGGTAGAAAGTCGTTGAATTTGATCCATTATTATCAGTTGAGTTTCTCGCGTAATCATGACTGGTCCCCACTCCTGTAGCAATAGTGGCTCCATTGACTCGAAAATCACATGTAGCCGTACGCCTAGCATTTGAATTGGTATCCCAAGCAATAGAGTAACTCACCTCATACAAACCTGAATCATTGACGGTAATTCGACTTGGATTCACTCCAGTATTATGATTGTAGGTAGGATCGATAACTCTTGAGACAACATTGCTACCATCCCAATCAATTGGAGTTGCAGCATCAAAAGTTGTTGTACCGGACTCATAAGCCTGAGCTATAGCAACGGTCTGTATTTCTTGTGTCCTGCCATCTGCAAAGAATCTCAAGTTATCAGTGTCTGACCGAAACCAAAGGGTGCCCTCAGCTGGTGAACCAGGATCTGAAGTCACATCTTCAAAATCAACTTCAGAGTTAAAAAGAAGCTTTCCAGTACCATTAGGAGAAAGGGCAAGATTCCCATTCGTATCTGAAGAGCTAATCGTATTGTCATTCAACAGTACATTATCTACTTCTAATCCATCACCATTAATATCCACTACACCACTATCAGCCGTAATAATTCTTCCAGCTCCTGAACCAGCAGCATCATAAGCTTCATCAAGGTTGGCTACACCAACTCCGGCAGGACCTTGAGCACCTTGTGGCCCCTCAATGCCCTCCAACTTAATGACCGTAAATACCGTATCATCGATAGCAGTAGCAGGATCACCTGTTGTTTCTTTACTCAGCTGAAGAGTCACAAAATCATTCGTGCTAAGTGATACCACAAAAGAAGCATTTAGATTTTGCGCAGAATCATACCAAATATCTACTTCTGCTTCTGACCCAGCTATAACTGTTGAGTCATTTAACCGAACCTGAGCAAAGGCTCTAATAAGAGCAGCA
Organism: uncultured Candidatus Peribacteria bacterium; assembly: GCA_964352285.1. Taxonomy (GTDB): domain Bacteria; phylum Patescibacteriota; class Gracilibacteria; order JAUYGZ01; family JAUYGZ01; genus CAYGQA01. The sequence goes on along the minus strand of CAYGRJ010000038.1, from coordinate 763 downwards.
CCTCCAGCCTCAACTTGTGATCGATACTCAATCAAATAAATACCATTTTCCTTAATATCAATTTGATCAGTATTGCTATTATCATGCTCAACAACAGAGCTATCATTCTCAATATCTGTAGCATCAAGAGTGATATCTACAAATGCATTCGTTAAAGTATAGTTGGTAGTTCTCCTCGCCTGAACAGCAGCCAGGTCTGTCGTAACTACACCAGCTCCAGTAGATATAGCCTCAAAAGCACCACCATTATTTGAGATTTCCCAACGGTTATTCCCATCATCATAGCGCAAAACTCCATTATTCTCAGAGCCCTGTTCTGCGACGATATCAAGATCTTGGTCAGGGTTTCCTGCTTCATCAGAATCTAAAGTAAAAGTCGTCCCTTGAAGGTTCATATTGCCGTCCACAACTAAGGCGTCCGAGAGGAAGAAGTAATCATTCACATCATCCCACAGCAGAAACTCTGGTGTTCCAAAGTTCAGCTGCACCTGGTCAGATCCAGCATCGTCTGAGTTAATCGTAAAAGTATTAGAGGTTCTCAGTTCATCTATGGCTGCTTGAGTGTTACTAGCCGTCAGGCCACTCGTGGAGTTGTTGTAAGCCGTTCCAAAATTATTCCAGATACTGTTGTTAGTCAGGGTGAGTACTGTAGAGTGGTAGGTTGCCAAGGTTCCATCATTCGTGAGTGCTGTAGGTCCGATTACAGAGTTATAAGCCATGATTGCGCCAGTAGCTGCAATTTCTCCATCTACAAATGAATCAT